>JANNDQ010000537.1:0-7053 GCA_031387965.1 Chamaesiphon sp. OTE_75_metabat_567 | reverse complement strand
AGTCGGACTGTTAATTTTTAGGGGTGCGAGATTGAGACGCGATCGATAGTCGAGAAATAATACTGGAATGGCGATCGTCAGAAATAGTAATAATAGTGGCGCAAAAGTCAGGGTTTGGCTAAGTGTACCAGCGACGGCAATTAAGATTAATCCGATCGTCATTGAGTAGCCCAGATCCTTGCGGCGCGGCAAATCGAAGGTGTGAATTACCTGCATCTGGACTAGTAATTCTGCCAAAACTAGCCGCGTATCATTCAAACTGCCGATGAGATTGGCAACGAAATAACCCAACGCCCCCAGCATTGCCAGTGCTAGCCCAAACTTAGCCCCAATATTCCGTCCATGCCGATGGTACCAGCTCCAAGTGGCACCGAGGATACTCAACGGGATTGCCCAAATACTCAGATGAGTATCTGCTGCGACATCGGTAGCAATCACGCCGACGACAACCATTGATTGCACCAATATTCGCAGCAGCAGTGATTCTTCTGGTGAAGTTTTGGGCATTGCTGCCATCTGCTGCTGAATTCTAGTCAGGATCGAAGTCGGGTGAGCAGTCGCAGGTGTGGACATAAATTGGGATAAAGGTAATGATCCAATTCCCCTAGCGATCTGTTGGCGGTGACGGGGCTTCTACTTGAGCAAAAGCATCTCCGCTAACTGATTCTGGTGATATTGAGATATTAGTAAGCTTAGGATGCCCAGAATCTACCTCAGTTGCGCCATAATCATCAACTTCTGTTTCCCACGGAAATAACGGCGGGCGTTGCTCGATTTCAGCATTGAGTTGTTTTTGAATTAATAACGGTAATCGATCTTCCACGCTCGGCACTCACTCCTAAGTTAATTGAGATCTTATTTTTATAATTAAATCTCCAGTTCACTTTTGAATATACACCCTAGCGATCGCCAAATCAGGATAGTCCTAACTCATAACTGTGGCTAAATTTATCCTGTTTTAGTGATGAGGTTAGTGTTATGAGATTGATTAATTACTGTAGTATTTGACGTTTAGATATTTTTGGGGTGAATCAAGCTGCATATCCATCAGAAAAGAGTCAAAATATTTAGTGAGAGCTGTAACGGGAGATTGGGTGTTTCAGCGATTTGTTTTTTAAAAACCCATGAATTAACTCGCCATGACTATGGTTAATCACGATCGTCTGCCCACAATTCCGATTGGTGCCCTCCAGCGGATACATCACATCGCGCTCAATGTGGCAGACATGCAAGCCGCTCGTCACTTCTACGGCACGATTTTGGGCTTGGATGAACTAGCTGGAGCAGAAATACCTTCGAGCCTGATTGAACTGGTTGCCCAGGGACGGGTGGCAAATTTTCGGCTCCCTGATGGTAATATTCTCGATTTGTTTGCCGAGCCAACTCTCTCCCCACCATCACCCGATCCGACACACCAATTTACTCGCGCTAATCATTTAGCTTTTGATATTGCGCCGACTTTGTTTGACACCGCAGTTGATGTTTTGCGCTGTAACGGGGTCAAAATTGAGGGCGAACCAGTCACTCGATCGACGGGCAGAGGCATCTACTGCTACGATCCTGATGGTTTTATGATCGAAATTCGCTGTGATTAAAACGAGCGAATTGCCAATACTTTCTAGATGGAAATTGCATAAACCCTACTTTTAGCAACGAAAATTCGTAGGTTGGGTTGCGCGGAGCACTAGCGAAGCATCTCTGTCAGGAGATAACCCAACTCACACACCAACATCCTAGAAATGTTGGGTTTCATTCTTCTGCTTGGTGCGCTAAACCGTCGGGAAACCCGACGAGCGCGCATCCGCAACCCAACCTACCCTAAAAGATTTTTCCGTCAATCAAGCCTCAATCACCTATCGGCAATTTGTGCGAGTTTCAGATCTCACCGTGCGTCCATTGACGGTAGATGTAGACTGACTTACTGACGAACTCCCTTCATCATCGCTGTTGCACTGAATCGATTGCTGTTGGGTGCTAACCGATCCTGAACCATTTGTTGAGGTGCGAACAGTGGAACGCCGCACTGTTGGAGTACTAGTAGGTGTGCTGACGGTAGAACTTGGAGCCGTTGGATAGCTGGTAGGCGTACTGACAGTAGAACTGGGATTGCTGGTGGGTGAGTTGATAATGATTACTGGTGGGGCACTAGTACCTGCCCGTTGGGGGATGATCACTGATGGCTTAGAAATAATAACCTGCGGTTTGGAGCGGATAACAGCAGTCCGCGAACGGCGACGAGTCCGACTGGTAATTGCTTTTCCGGCAGCTTTGGGAGTGCTAATCTGGATCTTGGGAGTTTGCAGCACTGTACCGTTTTTGGTAGTGCGGATCTGAACATTGCCAACGGAAACATTTTCATTGGCATGAACTAGATCCGCTGATAGTAATAAACCGATCATTACCAGTAGACTGACTTGACGATTGAGCATGGGAGTTACCTCAGGGGTAGATTAAGTAGGTTCGAGAGTTAGCAGTGTTTTGCTCTAAATAATTACCGCCAAGAGGTTTGGCTGGGCTAGCAGATCATAATTAATTTAGCGTTAGGATATAACTACAGCGCCCTTGCTAGTAATTCCGCAAAACTTCAGTTTAATTTTTGAGGATTGCTACAACCCTTCTAAATCCAGCCCTAACATTTATCCCACCATGCTTGGTAATTTTCAACGAAGTGAATTGCGGATCGAAGTCTCAGCGACTGCGAGTATTATTCGCGATCGATTATTGTCACCCACAGCTCTCAAAAAGTGGCTCTTTCCCCAACAGGTAAACTTCCCCACTCAGGATTTACTCACTGTCGGCACCAAATTCCAGACCAGTTTTGGGGCATTGATGGTAGACTCTCAAGTCGATCGAGTAAATTCCCAATCTTTGAGGCTAATCTTGAGCAAGGGTGTCGATGGCTATCATGAATGGTACTGGGGTGATGGCTGGGTACAATCTCGGCTCGAAGGAATTTCACTCCTCCCACTCAATCTCTATCAAACGGCGACACTATTGAGATTACGACATGCGTGTCAAGGTAAATCAACTTCTGCCCGTCCCCAACGACAATAGACTTTCTGTGAAAGTCAGGTATTGGGCTTTAGGCTTTAGGCAAAGATAGGAAGGAAAACAATACCAAAAAAGACTTTACTCTTACTTTCGCAGAAAGTCTAATCTAACTAGTCATCGTAACTATTAAGAAGGGCAAGTATTTAATACCTAAATACTTGCCCTATTCACTATCCACCCACCACACTAAAATATCTAACCCCTAACTAAGAAGGAAGCAACTGTGTTGCTTGAGGATAGAACCGCGCTAGGGCGTTAATTAATGCCAGCGGTTTGGTGATTAGCAAGTCTGGCTGCCTATCCATCAAAGCAGTAGGCGCATTAAAGCCCCAACCAACTGCTACAACGCGGATTTCGATCGATCTAGCTGCCTGAATATCACGGATCTCGTCGCCGATATAGATCACATCAGATTTGAGACAGCGATATTGTTTAATCAGCTTACCAATTGCTTTGCCTTTACCGAAGGTGGACGCAGTGTGAACAAAATCAAATAGATTCTCGATCTGGTTTTCTTTTAACAGGGATCGAATATTTGCCTCAGCATTGGAGCTGACAATTCCCAATCGATAGCCCTGAAGTTTGAGCGTATTTAGTAGCTCGATCACGCCAGGAAATAGCTTGACATTCCGAACTTCACCAGGAAATTCCTCTTTCACCCGTTTCAATAAAAATGGGAGCTTCCACAAAGCAACCTTGGAAAACTTGATAATCTCCCAAGAACTCAAATATTTAAGATTCGCCAATTGCTCATCACCAATTTGGGGATAGCCAAATTCTGGGGCTAATCGATTGGTAATCCGCATCAGCGCACTGAGGGTATCAGCGAGAGTACCATCAAAGTCAAAAATGATGAGCTTGGAGTTGTTTTGCATGTGTCGAAAGCCGAGGCTGATTCTAAAATTGTAATCTAATTAACGCTCGATTGGGATCTCAAATTCTGAAGATTTGCAGTTGCATTGCGTCGCCACATCGCTGGTTTAATTCTACGCAATGCTGAGGCAGTGAAGCTGCGATCCCACACCTCGTCTGTGAGCGATCCCAGCTCGGTTAATTTGTGAGCTAGATTACGGGGATCGGGCTGAAAGTCTGCTACATCGGTAGGCTGAGCAAATCGCTGATTCCAGGGACAGACATCCTGACAGATGTCACAGCCAGCTACCCAGCCTTCGAGGTGATTGGCAATTTCTGGTGGTAATGTTTCGGCGCGATTCTCGATCGTATGATAAGCAATACATCGATTTGCATCAATAACAAAAGGCTGGGTAATTGCCCCCGTTGGGCAAGCGGAAATGCACTGCGTACATGTCCCACAATGTTGTAAGTGGGGATCGCTTGGAATCAAATCGAGATTAGTGACAATCTCACCTAAAAATATCCAGGAACCGTATTGACGATTAATCACATTTCCATTTTTTCCAATCCAACCAATTCCCGCCGCTTGTGCCCAGTATTTATCTTGAATTGGCCCTGTATCGACATAATGACGTGCTTCTACATCGTCAAATGATTCAATCAGCCACCGGGTTAATTGTCTAAGTTTCTTGCCCAAAACTTTGTGATAATCTCGCCCCCAAGCATAGCGGGCAATCTTGGCATATGCGGGACTGGCTGGACGTTGGTGAGGAGTGTAATAGTTGAGCGCGACGGCGATTACCGTCTTCGCCGCAGGCATCACCTGATAGATATCTTGACGGCGGGGATTGGACATCCAGCCCATCTCTGCTTGATAGCCCAACGCTAACCACTCTTGCAGCCTCGTTGCTGCCGCTTTGGTACTATTTGAGTCGATCGCGGCAATTCCCACCGCATGGAAGCCCAGAGCGCGGGCTTGAGCTTCGATTTGTTGGGTGATGTTGTTCATGGTTTCTGGTTCTGAGATTTAAACCGTCCAGCAATAAAGTCGCGACGAGTGGCATGTTTGGTATTTCTACCCGTGACTCGCTTGCGCCACATCCGAAAACTCGACGCTTTCATCTCGCGCCGCATCAGGGCAATCACCTGCGGTTCATTTAGCCCAAATTGCAATTCGATCGCTTCAAATGTAGTCCGATCTTCCCACGCCATTTCCAAGACTCGATCGATCGTTTCTGAATCTAATTCAGGTAATTCCATAACTATTTAATACTTACTACTTAATTATGCTTGGTCGATCGATCGATTTGGCAAACACCTGCTTAAATCCATCCTTTCGAGCTGCCGCAGGTTCATTTGTTAATTTCCACAGTGTTTCATAGAAGAAGAAAGACACTCCAGCTAACCCTTCTTTCCGCACCGCTGCAACTTGAGCTTGAATCTGCTGCATGGGAATTGGCTTAGGTTTGACACCAGCTAAGATCCCGATCCCAACGGGAATATGTTGACTGGCTAACTTGACTTCGGGCTTCTGAAGTTCGCCAACAAAGGTTGAAAATTTATCTCGATATACTTGGATTAATAATTCTTCAACTAAACCTTGACGTTCCCATTTTGCCCAATCTTGGAGGAAGAAGTTCTTAGCAAATGTTTGGGGATTGGGTGAAATTGACACGATCGCTTTAGGATTTGCAGCTTTGATCGCGGTAAATAGTTCCCGCATTAAGGCAGTGATTTTATCAGCGCGCCAATTAATCCATTCTTGATCTTTATAGTCGTTTGGTGGTAATTTACCCTGATGTTCGCGCTGATATAACTCAATAGTAAATTTGTCGTAGCCAAACTCAGAGGGTAATCCAAAATGATCATCGAACTGGATACCATCGACATCATATTTCTTGACTAGTTCGACAACCAAATCGATGATAAAGTTCTTGACTTCAGGTTTAAACGGATTAAGCCAGACTCGTGGATCTTTGCCTTCTTTCCAGATTGTTCCGCCATCAAGTTTTTGAGTTAGCCAGTCGGGATGACGTTTGGCAAAGTCGGAGCCAGCCGGATCAGTTGTAGCAGGTAGCATAAACCCAAATTCAAACCAAGGAATAATTGCAATCCCTTGTTTGCGGCTTTGAATCACCATTTCTTGCAGCACATCCCGCCCTTCTAATCCTTCGACTTGAGTAAGTTTGCGATTAATTAATATTCCTGCCGATTTCTTGGGCATCAAACTACTGCCGACGATTCGTTTAGCAACTTTACTAGGATAAGTTGTGTAGCCCCAGTTCCAAACTACGGGATAAATAGTATTGAAATTTAGCTGGCGCAGATCTTTAATTGCTGTTGCTAATCGATCGCGTGTGAATAGTACATCACTATCAACGTTGGTAATCCATACGCCCCGAATCTCTCTCGGTGTTTTAGCTGTTGGGGTTTGAGAAAGCGATATTTGTGGAATAATCAAAGCTAATGTCATGCTAATCATGACAAGCAGTGCTAACCAAAATTTACGATTTAATATTTTAATCATTAATTATATGTATGATTTTTTACGTGCTATTGTCCAATGGAGATCTGAGGATTGGGATAATTCTACTTGAGTTAGTCCAACTCGATCGATCATTTCCTGAACTTCGACTAGAGTTAATCCAGCTTTGAGTGAATCATGGAATAGCTGTTGCTGGTGAGGATCATAATCTGCCCCAATCTTGGCAACTAATTCATTGACAATTTTGTCACTTTCTGGTCTGATTAAATCGCGAATTAAGATCGCTCCACCTGGTTTGACTAACCGCTTAACTTCTCCAAAGAATGACAATGGATCTGGTAAATGGTGAACTAAACTATTAGACACTAAC
Source organism: Chamaesiphon sp. OTE_75_metabat_567 (assembly GCA_031387965.1). Lineage (GTDB taxonomy): Bacteria > Cyanobacteriota > Cyanobacteriia > Cyanobacteriales > Chamaesiphonaceae > Chamaesiphon. Next base: position 292 of record JANNDQ010000537.1, on the reverse strand, counting down.
ATATCAAATTCTAAATCTGGATATGGCATTCGCTTGGAATCTACTCGCTCTAATTTAATCCTCTGGGTAAGTTGTGCTTCTGCTACATTTCGTTGACCGATAATCAGCATCGATTGTGCCAAGTCTATCCCAGTAATCAGATATTGGGGGCGCTGCTGACACATCAGAATCGGAATTCTGGCGGTACCTGTGCCGATATCCAAAATCTTGACTGCATGAGGATCTAGATCGATCGCATCTGTAGCAAATGCCGTATTAACCGACTCAAAGTCCATTGCATCATAGGCTGTTG
>JANNDQ010000526.1:0-5880 GCA_031387965.1 Chamaesiphon sp. OTE_75_metabat_567 | reverse complement strand
CAACAGCGACTAATTTTTGCCCGACTCCTGATTAATAAACCTACCTACGCCATCCTAGATGAAGCCACTAGTGCCCTCGACTCTAAGAACGAAGCCCAACTGTATCATCAGCTCCAAAGCTCTGGGATGACATTTTTAAGCGTTGGGCATCGCGAGATCCTAAGTGATTATCATAAGTCTATTCTGAATCTGAAAGTCGATCGCACTTGGTCAATAACAACTGCTAAAATTGAGCCAATCTTAACAGCCAATCATCCAGTGAGTGAAGAACTCAAATCAGCTTAAATCTGATTTAGCTTTACTATTAATAGTGTAAGGAAGTACAGTGTTTGGACCGGGCCATTTGAGAAAGTACCAGAGAATTGGGAACGCAAATCCAGTATTTAATAAACCTTGCCACAGATATTGAATAGTAATATCTGTGGAATTTGACTCAGGATAAATCGTTATCAGCAACCCAGAAATTACAGCGATTAGGTTATGTACAGCGTGATAGGTAATCGTTACGATTAAAGAGGGAAATCTCAGATAAACGATCGCAATAAATATAAAGCTTACACCGATCGCGAGTGAATGAATGTTAATATGAGCCAATCCAAATAGTGCCGACGAGACTAAAATTCCCGCAGTAACGCCCCATTTAGTAGCGAAGCGATGCAATAATACACCTCTAAAGAAGAACTCTTCTGCTAGTGGTGCCAAAACTACTACACTAAAAAAGACTAACAGATAAAACAGCACTTTTAGTGCCAGTGAGTCTGTCTTGAAAGCCAGTTCGAGACTAGTATCTGCAACTGCTGACTTGGCAAAGCTTGGCGCGACTAGGTGAGTAAAAAAGATCGTTAATTGACTGATGCCAGCGGCTAAAGTCTCGATGCCATAGAAAACAATTGCTAACATCATCCACGGTATTCCCCGAAAAGATCTGCTCCCAATCAAATGCTGGGGTGAAATTCCACTTCGGCGCAGTCGCCAGATTGTCCCCACGCAGATGCCAATCACCATAAATGAGCTGAGACTCCATTCCACAATCGGATTCTTGGCTAAGATCTCCGTATCTAGCCCTGTGACTAGGGAAATAACTCCCAATAAAATTGCAACTACAAGCGAAATCAGCAGGAAATCAAGGGGAATATACCTTGCTCTAAACTTTGAAAAATCTTGTGACACCCAGAACTCCCGATCGTGCAGTTAAGTATTTATCATCATACCCACCAGCAAGCAGAAACTCTATATTTTAATAAATTGATTGACAATTAGTTTTCAATATGCAAACATAGCTAGAGTAAGGCAGTAAAACAAATGCATCAAAGACAACTTATATGCACCTAATTTCTGCTGGTAAACTTAAAGAAGCATCAGCCGTATATCCTGGTGTAGATGAAGTAATCAAGAACTTTTATAAGAAAGTTGAGAAGTCAGCATGGCAAAATCTAATTGATGTGCAGCAAGACTATCGAGATGCTGAATCTGTTGGTAACTTTACAGTTTTCAATATTAAAGGTAATAAATATCGATTAATTCTAGATATTGATTATGAAGAGCAAGTAGCTTATTTCAAGTATTTTCTTACCCATGCTGAATATGATAAAGATCAGTGAAAAAATGACTTATACTATTAGCCAAGAGAACTATATCGACTTATTGAACCAAGATCGAATTATTCCTAAGATTATTGAAACTCCAGCGGAGTACGAACACTTTCTAGCTGTAGCTGAAAGACTAATTGCGAAGAAACAGACTCGTACTGCGGAGGAAACGATTCTATTCCGGCTGCTGGTGAAGTTGATTAAAGACTATGAGGAAGAAGTATACAATCTTGAAGAGTGGTCTAAAACACCGCCGCACGAGTTGCTACAGCATCTCATGGAAGCCAGAGGAATGAAGCAAGTAGATTTGATTGGAGTAATTAGTTCATCAAAGGGATTAGTTTCTTCAATTGTGAATGGCAAACGAGAAATTAGTAAAGCTCAAGCTAAGAAATTAGGAGAAATATTTAATATTTCGTCGAGCATGTTTATCTGATTCTTATTGATTTGGAAAGCCGACCGCTAAATCTAGATTTACAATAGAACTATCGTCATAGCCACTATTTACTCATGACACACAATTGGGAATTAGGTACTGGGCACCAGATCTCTGTAGACAATCAGGGAGCGCAAACTGTCATTACCGTCTTGCAGGCTAGTGCTGGACAGCAACAGCGCACTAGCACTAGTTTTACCACAGGATTCTGGATTGCACCCCCAGAGCTGACGATGACTGCAACTGGTGGGATTTTGAAGATCGTTACTCCCAGCGGCGAATCGATCATCCAGATTCAGGGTAATAGCATTCAGCTCCAGAGTAGCCATAGTGGGGCGAGTCAATCTACCAGCACCAGCACTAGCTTTAGTTCGGGAGCCGAACCCTTCGCGCCTATGCAAATGGGGAATATGCAGATACAGCCGATGGTGATGCGGATGGGGAATATGGAATTGAACATGAACACACCCACCAGCAAGCAGCAGTTTTGTACTCAGTGTGGGACTTCAGTCAAACCAACTGATAAATTCTGCGCTAGCTGTGGGCACAAATTAGAGTCTTGAGTGAGATTATCTATGCCCTAGAGCGCTGCGTTGCCCTCGCCTGGTGCGCGGAGTTCGGCTAGGGATAGATGCGGTGTTTCGGTATAAACAGAATCTAACAACACATCTAAAACGCCTGCCACACGAGCACTCTCGATTGCCTTGTGGCTGATTAGTTCACCAACATTGAGGATCACTTGATCGTTGAGATCGAGGATTACTCTAGTAGTCGGACGACCCAAAGCACCCTTAATTCGCTTCTCATCGAGGGCTTGGGTGCTCCGCTCCTGAAGATCGCTGGCAGTTTCTTTGACCTTCTCCCAGAGGTTTGCAGCGCCTTCTTGAGCGGTGGCGGTGGTTGTTTTGAGTCGATCTCCAGCAGTTGCCGCGAGGTTATTGGCGCTAGTGGTGGCAGCTCCAGATGTGGATAGCCCGACAGCATCTAGTAATGCTGATTCTTGATGGGCGGTTTTCGCCCGCTCGATTACTGTCGCAGTGACGATTTGTCCTGGAGCGGCGATCATATAGCCGTCAGCAGTGCGTACTGAGTCCTGAACTCGTCGCCCTAAAGCTTGCTCGACTGTCAGTCCAGCTACAGCTCCCTGGAGTTTTTCACCTGTTGCTTGGGTGACTTCTTGGAATTTTTCGCCTGTTACTTGAGCTGCTTCTTGAAGTTTTTCACCCGTGCTTTGGGCAGTCTCCTGAATTTTTTCGCCAGCGGTTTGCATCGCCGCTTTCAAGCCGCCAACTTGCTGCTCCATCATCGCTGCTGTTTCCGCAGGGACAAAGGCGACATCTTCACCAATTTTGAGGGTTTTGGGTGCAGGTACAAATGATCGCCCAGAATAAGCATCGGCAAATAAACCACCAGATGTTTCATATCCTTCGATCCTACCTGTGGTTTCATCGAAGTAGAAATCGATTAATTTACCCAGATCGCGACCATCAGTAGTCATAATTCGTGTACCATCGAGAATATTGTTATTCTCTAAAATACTATGAATATTTGGATAGGTGCTAGAAGGTGAAATTGCGGATTCTGTAGCAATAATTACCGCGTCAAGACCGATGGCTTTGACTAGATTTAGCGGCAAAACTTTAGCATTACTAAACCAGCCACCTTCATCAATTAGGAATCCCAACAAACAGTTGTCATTTTGATCAAAAATTAGATCGACAATAGTGTCAACTTTCTCACCAGAGTCATAGGAGACAACGGGCTTACCAATAATATCTTTTCCTTTGCGCACAATCGTTATTTTCCTTGAAGATAGAGATAATTGACTTGAATTAATGAAATGAGATTTAGGTCTGAGCTATTTTTCAATCGGCAATGCCGGATTTTCAGCAACTCTACCTTGACCAAAACCTGGTACTAGATCGATCGATCCTGTATACTCCAACGCACCTGCACCAATGATGGCGACTAGCAAAGCAAGTCCAATATAGGAAGGGGCTTTCGAGGGTTTTCCAACTAGGCGTGGCATAATTTTTCCAAGTAGTTTGTGCTTTTCATCATATCGGTTGGATCGATCGAATCGAATCATCCGATCGACATAAATAGCTTCGTCAATAGGTAGATTTATCAAATTTAGCTGCTTGATCGCACTCGTAAATCAAACGTATCGCCAGTAATAAAAAATAGGACATCCATCCCAATACGGTTCGGTTAGCTTCGCTTGAGATCTGAATCCCCCAACCCCCTTTTTAAGGGGGTTGGGGGATTTCAACCTAAGCCGGAGCAATTAATTCACGATTGGTTCTTAACCGAACCGTATTGATACCTATCCAACTTAATAGTGGCTGAATATCCTCAAATTTGTGCTGTTAATTACAGTTATTTAACCGCTAATAAAGACCCGAATTTGGCATGACCATTTTGCGACCACTCATCACCCAATACCTGTCGATATACCGCTTCATAGCCATCAGTCATCACTTGAATCCCAAATTTGTGGGAGACATAATCACGACAATTTTGTCTGTTAATCCGATCGATCTTGCCGACTGCCGCTACACACTCATCCACATTTTGGCAAACAAAACCACTCACTCCGTCGGCAACTACTTCGGCAACCGAACCCATATCGATCGCGATTACAGGTGTCCCTGCTGCCATCGATTCAATCATTACTAACCCAAACGGTTCACGCCAGGTAATTGGGAAGAGAGTAGCTACTGCTTTACCCATCAAATTGTTTTTTTGATGATGATTGGCTTCGCCTAAAAACTGAATAAATTCGCCATCAACGTGAGGAGCAATATATTCATCAAAGAACTCCACATCTACCGGATCAATTTTACCAGCCATTTTCAGAGGAATACCCACCCGCTTGGCGATTTCGATCGCGTGGTGTGGCCCTTTTTCCTGTGACATCCGCCCTAAAAATGCTAGATAAGCCGGAGCATCTGGCTGGGGGAAAAATTGGTGATCGCTGACTCTAATACTGTTGTAGACAGTATCAACACAGTTTAAATTCAAGCTAGGTTCACGTTGAGAATTGGAAATACTAATGTAGGGTTGATCCTTGGCATAGTCATACAGCTTACTATTGTCACGGGTAAAAATGCCGTGGAGGGTGTGAACCGTCGGTGTTTTTTTACAGAGTTTGGCATGAGTCAAAGCAGCACAGCCAATGTGTGAATGAATGATATCAAACTCTTCGGCTCTACTATAAACTTCCCCCAAGTTCAACATGTCATAGATTTGATATTCTTTAATATCTGGATCGAGGCGGAGGGCTTGATGATGAACTGAATTTAATTTTGCAGACGTAATCGAATCACCAGAGGCAAATAGGGTGACATCATGACCTCTAGCGACTAGTTCATCAGTTAATAATGCTACTACTAATTCAATTCCACCATATGCTGGTGGCGGAACACGTTCCCACAGTGGAGCAATTTGAGCTATTTTCACAATCTTTATTATTTAATTTTATAGTGAATTCAGGTAAACAAAAAGCTTAGGCAGTTGCTGCCTAAGCTTTTTGAGCTAATCGATATTAGCTAATTGCCCTCGGCAAATATCCGAGCGATTATTTGTTCAGCTCATCTTTGGCGTGTTGTACGCCATCTCGAACTTTTTGAGCAACTTCTCCGGCTTTATCGACAATTTTGTCCTTAGCATCTTCGATGCCGTCGCGGACATTTGCCGCAGCTTGCTTGGCTTTACCTGCGGCTTCATCTTCAGAGCTACCAGTGACGGCACCAGCAACTTCTTGAGCTTTACCTTCGAGGTTTTGACCAGCTGCTTTAGCGCGATCTTCAATACTCATGATCTTTTCCTCTGTTGGGGTAGTTTTCAAACTTG
>JANNDQ010000505.1:0-4999 GCA_031387965.1 Chamaesiphon sp. OTE_75_metabat_567 | reverse complement strand
GACGATATTCATTAACCCGATTGAGAATCGCTAATTCTGAGCTATTCATGACAACTTTAGGGGTAGATGATGCCGACTGAGACGCTGATGTATCCGTGCCAATCAGTTCAGCTGCGGGTACACTACTAATATTAACATCAGCCTTGGCTGTAGCTGTGATGCCCACAAGGGTAATCAATGTACAGAAAGTGCCTAACAAATAGTAATATTTCATCTGAAGTTTACTCAATTTTGGATTTTACTGATAGCTGCCTAGATTTAGTTAATATGTCGCTGTTCTCGGTGGCTAAATCAAAGATGCCATCACTACTAGAAATTCAGTGCGATCGATCTCATATCAGGATGTAATCTGGAAACGGGTAAATTTTGTTAATCCGACTCAGTAATTCGTTAAAATAGTAATCAAGATCGATTAAGAATATCACTATGACATCCTATTCCGCTGCCTCTGCTCGTGCCGAAATGAGTGAACTGCGTCGGCTCAAAAGCTTGCTACCACCTGAACTTCAAAGTTGGGTGACTGTCGAAACTACTGTCGAAGTCAATCCCCCGCTGGTGCGGAGTGAAGAACTCGGCAAAGATCAAGTTGAAATCCAGATCGATCTCGTCAAGTGGGAGCGTCTCGCCCTGGATCAACGCAATCTGTTATTTTGGCATGAAGTCGCCCGTGTCCAAAACGATACGATCTCCCGTGATGGCTGGGAAATGGCGGCGCTGGCGATCGGTCTTGGCGGTGCTGTAGGCGAGTTGTGGGTCCAAGATGGTCTATTATTAATCCTAGCCTTGGGACTGTGCAGCGTATCGGGATATCGACTATACGCCCGCAATAACAGCGATCGCCATCTCAAAGAAGCAATCGATGCTGACGAAAAAGCGATCGCGCTAGCAACCCGCTTCGGGTATACGCTCCCCAATGCCTATAAGAGCCTGGGTAGTGCCTTAAAAACCTTGACTGATGATACTCCCAAAAAGAGTAAGCGCAAGCACTATGAGTCCCGTCTCGATGCGCTCAAGCGCAGTGCGACGAAAGCTAAAGATCGAGTCGATCGGAATCGCACAGCTCCACGTAGTCGTTCCCTAGCCGACGAACGCGAAAATCGTGAGAGTTACAGGTAAAAGTCTTTGTGGTGAAGGGTAGACTAGCCGTAGGGTGGTATGGCTACCATTACCACTATTGATAAAACCCGATTCTCTAACTAGAGAATCGGGTTTTGTATTTAACTAAGCTGAATTAATTTCGTTCTTGACAATCAACTAATTTATGCTGTCAATTCTAAGATTGCTGGATGTGAAATAGTGCCTGTGAGGAAGATTTCTAGATCGGCTGGGACTGTGGTGAGGAAGTCCGTAGCCGATTCAATACTGACTAAACCTAGTTCGATCGCTAGACTCAGATCATCGAGGATAAGGAGGGAATATTCACCTAGTTTGGCTAGATTGCGAACGTGTTTCCATAGCTGTTGAAAATTATGTAGTTCCAGATCGTTGAGATCCGCGATCGTAATATTCCGAATCAAATTACACCGAATCCAATCGAGGTTTTGGGCAAGATTAACAATTTGATCGTGTCCTTGGCGGATGCCACCTTTGAGTAGTTGCACGATTAGTACTCGTTGCCCTGTACCTGCAAGCTTGAGTGCATCAGCAACAATCTCCGTACAAAAGCGATCTGCTGGCGTATCAATTAGCCGAATCTGGTTGTGGAATGTCGGGGCATAAGTCTGGAGTGTTGTGTTGCGAGTAATCGTTTCATTCACGTTTGGGGTAGTAGCCGTATTTTCTGGATAACTATTGAGTTGTGCAATCATATTTAACGTCAAGTGAGCCGCATTTGCTATGTGAAAGTGTACTCGCGTGGGCTGTTTCTGCTGCCTCGGTGGTCTATAGTAGACAATATATAGCGTTTTATTCCGAGCGTTCACTCAGTGAAACACTAAATACACGATCGGTCAAGTAATACTTTAGTTGTTGAGGGCTGGGGATTAGAGCCGAGGGGTTCAGATGGTGATTGGCTTCAGACTCAAAATGATTACGACAAAACTTAATAACAAGTTACAGCGATCGACAAGCTGATTAAGTTGACTTGAAATTAGCTAGTTGCCAGCTTTAAATAGTCGGGTAACTGAGTCGTATCGTCACAAATTGCCTTACTAAGCTGCTGCCGCGTTAATCCAATAACTTTACGCAGATCGGCATTGATCAGATTAGTTTGGTGGAGATTGGCACCCTTGAGATTTGAGCCTTCGAGATTAGCTTGCTCCAAATTTGCCTCGGTGAGATTAGCACCTTCGAGATTGGCTTTCCACAGATAAGCACCTTCGAGATCGGCTTTCCAGAGACTGGCTTCGCTAAGATTTGCCCGCCCAAGTGAAGCACCTGCGAGCTTAGCTTGCCACAGTTGAGCTTCGGAGAAATTAACTTTCCACAGATTTGCCCCCCACAACTCAATCCCATTCAGATCGGCATCACGGAGATTACTTTCACGCAGCTCGATAATTCGATCGGGTCTGTCCATACTGACATCCCGCCGACTTAGAATAGTCATCACGGCTTGAATATCCGTGGGAATCCGCGAGGATTGAGGTTTGCGCTGGCTGGCTGGTGGATTGGTTGCGCCATCAATTGCTAGCGGCTGCTCCTGAGCTTCAATTAATGGGAGAGCCGATCGTTCGCGGACAAATGCGGTTAAGATTTCGATCGTCAGCCAGTATTCAGATGGAGAATCCTCAGCAAGACGTTCGAGGCTGTAAATGCCACCCAATCGGACTTCGATTTTGTCACTAGCTAGATGAGAGATAGCTTGACTAAATCGATCGCTAATCAGCTTATCATTAGCATTCTCAAACTGCTCCTCAGTGCGGCGTAGATACTGCCAGCCAGTGTAAACAAACCCACCGAGGATGGTTGCACTAATTCCTTGAAAGAGAAGATTGTAGACCGCATTTTGGGAGTTAATGCGATCGCGTTCGAGCATGATTTGCTCTTTTTCCAGACTGATCCGCTCCGCAGGCGGAATACTCCGAGCGGGCAGCTTATCAATATCCTGTTGCAGTTGCTGAGTCCGCTCAGTCAAATGTCTAAGATTAGTTTGCTGAAAGAACCAAATCCCGCCAATCACTAAACCACTAATCACGATCCCAATTGGTAACCGCAAATTCCTTGAAGTCCTCGCAGCTTGTATTTCTTCTCGATTTAAGCTGTGACGATTCATAAAATTTACCTACCGCTGTGTTGTGTCAAACTAAAATTAAAAAGATACTTCACTAGACATTATCATGCAAAGAACATTCACAGTTTCCGATCTAGCCTGTAGCGCTTGTGTCGAAAAAGTTACTCAAGCTATTCACTCAATCGATCCACAAGCTCAAATCACCGCCAATCCTGAAACTAAATTAGTTCAAGTCGAGAGTACATTATCGACCGCAACTCTACAAGCAACGATTACTGAAGCTGGGTACACCGTTGCTAACCCTTAACTCCACTTCCGGCGGCAGTAGGCACAATGTATCTCTGGACAAACATAAATAGAATCAGTACAGGTGCGATCGAAATTACCGAACCAGCCGCTACCAGTCGCCAGTTTAGTCCAAACGCACCCTCTGCTAATTTAGCCACGCCTAATGGAAGTGTATAGTAGGTGTCATCTTGAAGGACGATCAACGGCCACAGGAAATCACTCCAAGCACCGATAAACACAAAAATTGCCAGAGTCACCAGCGAAGGGCGAATCGCAGGCAACATCACACTCCACCAGATGCCAATCTCCCAGCAGCCATCCATCCTGGCCGCTTCTTCGAGTTCCTTGGGTACCGATGCAAACGCTTCGCGGAGTAAAAAGATCCCAAAGGCTGAAGCGAGATTGGGTAAAATCACGCCCAAATAGCTATTCACCAAGCCCAATTGCACCGCGATGATGTACAGCGGAATCATCACAATCTGAAAAGGAATCATAATCGTCGAAACCACGATCGCAAAGATTACCTCCTTACCCCTAAATTCCAGTCTTGCCAGAGGATAAGCCGCCAACGCACAAAAGATCAGATTGATACCCACGCTCAGGATTGCTACCACACTGCTATTGAATAGGTAGCGGCCAAAATCGTTACTTTGCCACACCGTAACAATATTGTCGATCGTCGGCTGACTCGGCAGTAGTTGGGGTGGTGACTGGAAGATATTTTCGTCGGCGGATTTGAGCGCTGTGCTCAGTAGCCAGAGCAAGGGGAACAGCATCAAACTCGCGATCGCACTTAGCCCACCATAGATCCCTACTAATTTTACCGTGGGCGATCGCCAGAAAGTCGAACGAGGTGTGTGAAGTTGGGATGATGGGGACATGATGCGATCAATTTAGATGAATTACTCCCGATCTTACGCCGATTTTCGACCCGAAACAGGGTAATCTATAAGTAAAGGTATTTTAATATTTGTAAATTTTAATTACAACTTGCCATCATTCTTCACAGAGTATATGATTAATGCAGTGAGTATTTATACCTATCAAAATTGGATATTATCGTAACCTAGCTGTAGTATCTGCTCGATCCTCATCGCACATCTATGACTCCTGATTTTCCTTGGCTGACTGCGATTATTGCGTTTCCGCTGATAGCTGCCTTAGCTATTCCCGTATTGCCCGACACTGATGGTAAGAATGTGCGGCTCTACGCACTAGGCATCGGAGTTTTGGAATTTTGCCTGATTATCTATACATTTGCCACTCAATACGACATTAACAATCCGAGCTTACAGTTGGTTGAGCGCTATAGCTGGGTGCCTCAGCTGGCACTAAATTGGTCACTGGGCGTAGATGGGCTGTCGATGCCGTGGGTGGTGTTAACAGGGTTTGTAACGACGCTAGCGACATTTGCAGCCTGGAAGATTCAGATTAAGCCGCGTCTATTCTATAGTTTGATGCTGGTGATGTACAGTGCCCAGATTGCGGTATTCCTAGCGCAGGATCTACTGATGTTCTTCATGCTGTGGGAATTGGAACTGG
>JANNDQ010000147.1:0-4031 GCA_031387965.1 Chamaesiphon sp. OTE_75_metabat_567 | reverse complement strand
TGGATGGGTGGTGCGGCCCCATGTTCAGCACCATCGGTTCGGTTCTAGTTTCGAGTTGTGCCATATGCTCTGATTGCGATCGGGTGCTGAAATGAACTATTAATAATTACTCTATGCTTGCCATCGATGGCGGAGTATCGATATTTATTACTGATTCCTCTCATATATTATAAGGGTTTGGAGTCGTACATCACCATCCACCATCCACCCTTCACCCCATTCCGCGTGATACCATCACTAGTACGAGCGTGAAATAGCAGGGGTCACAGGCATGAGCGGATTACAAGCATTAATTTTTGATGTTGATGGTACATTGGCTGACACCGAGCGAGATGGGCATCGGGTCGCATTTAATCAAGCTTTTGCAACTGCGGGACTAGACTGGGATTGGTCGATCGAGTTATATGGGAAACTATTGGCTGTGACTGGTGGAAAAGAGCGGATGCGCTTTTATCTCGACACCTACCGTCCTGACGTGCAGATGAATGATCAATTAATTGCCGATCTGCACCAGGCTAAAAATCAGTATTACGCCCAGCTATTAGAACGCGGCGGAATTCCACTCCGTCCAGGCGTTAAGCGGCTGCTGGAGGCTGCTAGAACTGCAAATATGCGCCTAGCTATCTCAACCACGACTACCCCAGCAAATGTATTTGCGCTATTGGCGGGAAATATCGATGCTGACTGGTTTGAAGTAATCGCCGCAGGCGATATTGTCCCCAAAAAGAAACCCGCCGCAGATATCTATAACTACGTGCTAGACCAGATGCATCTTCCTGCCGCAAATTGTCTAGCGTTTGAAGATTCGGAAAATGGTCTAATTTCGGCGATGGATGCGGGCATCATGACGATCGTCACCATTAATGATTACACTCAAGCCCATAATTTTGATCGCGCCAAATTAGTACTATCCGATCTCGGTGAACCAAATGCGCCTTGTCAAATTATTCAGGGTGATACCCAAGGCTCCACATATGTAGATCTCCCGCTCCTCACCAGATTAATCACTTACTAAAACATTTCAAAACCACCGAGATAACATCAAGTAATCCAGCTGAGTGGTTGATGTTATCTCGGTGGTTTTCGGTTGTCAGCGGAGTGTTTGACAACCATTATTTGTTCCCTAGCGGCTGTTCCGTCTGGAAGAGTTACGAACGTCAGTTGAATTAGTTTGATTGGTATCATTGTAGTTACCTAGAATATCTGCTGTTTGGCTATTACTAACTGAAGTGCCAGTAGCCCCACTGCTTCTACGACCACTTTGGCGGTTGCTTACTCTAGTAGTATTGGATTGGCTCGTAATGTTGCCATTTCCAGTGACGATGATGTCTTGAGTGCTGTTGACGACGGTAGCGGTATCACCAGCATGAGCGGGAAGGGACAAACCGAGGGTAGCAATGCTGAGTCCGAGAACAAGGATAGATTTGAAGTTCATGGCTGATATTTGGTGTGTAAAGGAGTAATTTAGTTAAGATCGAATCAATATATTGAGAGGGAGAAGATGTCGGTTGCCTAAAAAGGCTCAGACAACCGTCAGGATAGAATTAGCGAGTGCGACGTTTGTAGTTGTCAACGCGAGTTTCATTTACTTGCCCAGTCACGTTATATTTACCTTCAACATCACCGATTTGAGTGTTACTAACGGAGGTACCAGTTGCACCGCTAGTGCGGCGACCAGTTTGACGATTCATAACACTGGTAGTGTTGGACTGACCAGTAATGTTACCTTTACCAGTAACAATTACATCTTGAGTGCTGTCGATTACTGTTGCGGTGTCATTGCTTGGTGCGGTGTCCTCAGCATGAGCAGGAAGAGATAAGCCGAGTGTAGCGATGCTTAAACCTAGAACGATGATAGTTTTGAAGTTCATGACTGGATATTCCTGTAGGTGATAGTTAGTTACCGATACTCAAGGCTACAAATATTGTTTGGCTCATTCCGTAAAAGTTGGAGATGTGTTTTCAACTGTTCTCAGTGTTGTTACGGAAACTTGCTGTTTGTTTGGTTTGTGTCTTGCGTGTTCGTACTGATAACTACAGATCGCTCTGAGCGCTTTCCAGAAATGTTGGTAAATAAAATTGAGATTATTGCTAATCGTGGCTAGAACCTTTGCCCAGTCAGGAAAATTTATTGCTTGGAGATCCAAATCTATCCCAGCTACCAGTCTACTTTTTCACAAATAGATAGATATCATCTTGCTGATAGTCCAGCTTGAACGAGCCTGAGTCCTCGGCTCGTCGCTTCAATGTCTTAACTAACTCTACGCTGCTATTCCAGCCAGGATGCCGTTGATCTAGCAATATATACTTGAAGGGCTGGAGATCGATCGATTCTGTCCCATTGAAAGTCAGCTTAACGATCGATCGATGAGTCAGATGCGGCGCGATCTCGCTTGTCGTCAGCACAGCACCACGATCTCGAATCTTCGCAATTGCCGTTACTTTAGCTTGGTGCGTATCTAAATTCGCGAAATAGCTAGGGAGATAGCTAATTTTACCGAGTAGTAAAAATGAAACTATTGACCAAATTAGAATAGTTCTTCTGGTTTTCAACCAATTTTGCTGATTAGCAACAGCATTAATAACGGCTAAAAATAAAAACGGTAAAATTGGTAATGAATAGTGATGAACTAAATTTCGCTGTGCAGCGGTAGTAGATAAAATATTTATAAATAACATGGGAGCTGCACCCCATAGCGGCAATAAGTACTTTGGTGATAGCCCCCAACCAATCGGTAAAATCAGCAGAATTATATATTCTAAAGTTGCTAAGGACAGCACTTTCCCAAATACTAAGTTAGGTCTTGAAAAGATATTTTGAGCTATTTCGATCATGGAATTGCCCAAATAACTATATCTAGATAATGCACCTGTCGTACCACCGCTCGCATCACCAAGAAATGCTGGGATAATCGACTGTGTAGAAATAATAAACCACGCTAATCCAGTCAGGATTGCGATCGCCCCAAATACCTTTTTCTGCTCACACAGAGCTAACCATAGTCCCATTGAAATCACTGTCAATGATAGTACAGCCTTACAACTTATAATTATAAGAATTGCAGCACAGAATAAAAATATTTTATTTGATCTAGCTGCTAGAACAGCAATTAACAATCCAGGTACGGCAATTACATCTGGATGAAAATCAAATAAGCTTTTGTTTACAATCAGTGGATAAAGTAAATATGCAAAAACGATTGTTGTTGCCTGATGATGATTGAGTTTAGCTTGTAGTGCAAGATAGTAAAGAGGAAAACTACCGCTAGTCAAAGCAACTGCTTGAACTAGAAACAGCCAATGAACATCAGGATAGATTCGATACAATAATGCTAATGGATAAAAAATTATCGCAGCATGGTCGCCTAAGATATGAAATCCGAGTAGAGATACAATTGGTGGTTGATCAGAGCTAATTAAATAAATTGCCTGGTCAAAAATTCCTAAATCCCAAGCATTCGATCGATAAAGCCAATGACGAAGACTGCTCAAACCAAATGAAAACACTGTCGTAATACTAATAATTATAGTGACTGGGTATAATTTAGTTAAATGATTCATTCATGATTTTGACCAATCTTCTATTCTCAATTCTATAAAATGTACATTGTGGATGTTCTGTTTACTCAGCAGATTTGCGCCACTCTTGTCCTAGACGAACGGCTTCATCGAAGGTAGGATCGTTTTCACAACTACCTGCAATTTCTAACCACCAAAAATCTTTTGGCTGCTGAGACTTGGCTAACATTTGCTTCAGATGAGCTAGCTCTGTTTCTAGGCTGGTAACTCGCGTTTCAAGCTGTCTAGAGCGTTCTTCAAGTTGTTGGGAAGTCATAGGAATTTACTTCAATACTACAATTATTATATCTCAATTATTTACTCGATCGAGATTCGGATTATGACTTCAATGTCTTAGTACGATCGAGCTTCTAAATACAGAAAAAACAGGAACCAATATTCTCATGAATACTTTTCCTGTTTTGGTAGATGATAAGTTCTTCAGGCAGAGCGAAGCGTTACTGAACTAGCGC
>JANNDQ010000373.1:0-3227 GCA_031387965.1 Chamaesiphon sp. OTE_75_metabat_567 | reverse complement strand
TATCTGAAGTCTGCAATTGACAGTTCTTTAAATCAGACCTATCCCAACACGGAAATTTTAGTTGCAGATGACGGCTCCACAGATGGTTCACAGGAGATTATTAGAAGTTATGGCGATCGGATTAAACCCATCTTCAAATCTAATGGTGGACACGCATCGGCATTAAATGCAGGGTTTGCACAAAGTTGTGGAGATATCATTTGCTTTCTTGACTCCGACGATGTATTTTTGCCTACCAAAGTGGAAGAAGTTGTACAAGTATTTAGTAGACTTAAAGACATTAGCTGGGTTTTTCATCCTCTCTTAGAAATTCCAACAGAAGAGTTAGAGCAAGATAATTTTGTGTTATCGATAGTAGACAAAAATCGAGATTCTCCAGATACACTCAAGGAAAATTACAAAACAATTGATTTCAGAGAGCAGATCATAGCTGGTAAACAACCTAATTTTGTCCCGCAGACTTCTGCCATTAGTTTCTCACGCCAAGTCATCAAAAATATTTTCCCACTTCCAGAAGACCAGAGAACTTATGTCGGAGACACATACATGTCCATGATCTGCGTTTCTCAAAGTAAAGGAGTTGTTCTTGACAAAAAGTTATCGCTATACAGATTGCATGGTAACAATGCCTATTGGAGTATGCAAATAAATAAGAGTAGGGAGACATTTGCTAAGCTCCATATAATTACAGGATACTGGTGGCAGACTAATGCTCCAAACCTATCAAAGTATACTAATAAATTTTTCTCAAAAGGTTTGGGATGTTTTTGGCTGATTAAAAATCCCGAAGCGCGTTACTGGAAATTTGTCCAGGACTATTTTGCCAGGTTGTCAATCAAAGAGAAAATTTCAGTTCTCATCCTCTCTTTGTACTACTGTTCAAAGACTATCTTGTATAAGACTATTCCCTGAACGACAAATAGATTCATTTCTCGTTTGTTTTGATAAATTTTTTAGATCGCTTTATGGATAGATCCTGTTTATTTATTGGTTTACTGTAATCTAGTCCGCGATGGACAATAACTAATAGCAATGATAATTGATGCGCGATCGCTGCCCTCAGAGGAGACAATTGAGACAGATGTGTGTATTGTTGGTGCTGGACCAGCGGGAATCACCATCGCCCGCGAGTTTCTCGATCGAGATGTCAGAGTTTGCTTGGTGGAAAGTGGCGGACTGGAGCTAGATCCTGATACCCAATCTCTATGTGAGGGTAATACAATCGGCGATCCCTATCCCGATTTAAGGGAAACTCGTCGTCGCCAATTTGGCGGTACTTCCCATGCTTGGGAAGCCCCGACGGGATACCAACAATGGGGCTGGCGGTGTCTCCCGCTAGACGAGATTGATTTTGAACAGCGGGATTGGTTGCCCCACAGTGGTTGGCCGTTTACTCGATCTCAGCTCGATCCGTTTTACCAACAAGCCCATCAGGTCTGCCAGATTGGCCCATTCACCTACCGCATTGAGGATTGGGAAGGGTCCGCTGGACATCGGCTGCCCTTTCAGGGAGATCGGGCGATCACCACCATGAGCCAGTATGCGTCTCGCACCCCCTTCACCCAAGAGTATCGCGAGGAGATCGGCCGGGCTGATAATATCACGACGCTGCTTCATGCCACAGTGGTTGAAATTGAAACCGATGAAATGGCTCGCATGGTGACTCGTGTGCGAGTGACATGTTTGCAGGGAAAGTCGTTTTGGATCTCAGCCAAGTTGTTCATCCTGGCTACAGGTGGGATTGAAAATGCCCGCTTACTTTTGCTCTCCAACAAGCAACAGCCAGCAGGATTAGGCAACTACCACGATCTGGTGGGTCGTTTTTTCATGGATCGTCCTGTCATCAGTTGCGGTATGTTAATCCCAAATAGCCGCCAGCTATTAGATCGAACCGGGTTGTACGATATTGTTGATGTCAAGGGAGTACCAGTGATGGCACGAGTGAGACTGACAGACGAAGTGATGCGCCGCGAACATCTGCTCAACAATGGTGCACAGTTATTTCCCAGACCTCAACCTCGACAAAAAGAAGCTACTAAATCCCTCAGATCTTCGATCACCTCTGTGCGGGGTGCCGAGCGATCGAAAGATCTGCTCCAGCACTTGAGCAATATCCTTCGTGGCGGGGATTATGTCGCCGCTGCTGCCGTTTGGGCGGCGATTCGGCGGTTGCCGGGACTGCATCGAGGAGACTGGTCGTACCTGCCCTATGAAAAGCAACGATTCTCGATGTTTGAGGTGATTTACCAAATAGAGCAAGCCCCCGATCCCAACAATCGTGTGGTCTTGAGTGCCGAGCGCGATCTCCTGGGGTTAAACAAAATAGATCTCCACTGGCAATTAAATGAAATCGATCGCCGGACAATTCAACGGGTAAAGGAAATCTGGGCAGAAGAGTTTGACAAAGCAGGAATCGGTCACTTGCACTTGGAAACCGAACTGAAATTTGACAAACTGGCGATGCACCATCATATGGGAACCACCCGGATGCACCTCGATCCGAAACAGGGGGTAGTGGATGCAAACTGCAAGGTTCATAACATGACCAATCTGTTTATCGCTGGTAGTTCCGTTTTCCCCACCTCAGGATATGCTAACCCCACCCTGACGATCGTTGCCCTTGCCCTCAGACTGGCAAATCACTTGAAAGAACTCTTAGTAGATTAAAGGGGATTAATTATGGTCAGAATCGGTATTATCGGAGCCAGCGGATTTATTGGCAATCGCGCGATCGAAATGCTGCACGCCGAGGGAGCGTATGACGTGCGCCCCATCCTACGGACGGCTGATAGCGCGAACCGTCTAACGGTTAGGGATTTAGATTATCGGGTCGCTAATGCGCTGGATCGATCGGCTCTACAAAAGGCATTCACAGGGTGTGACGTGCTGATCCATTCAATTATCGGCAGTCCTGGGCTGATTCGGGGGAGTGTCGCACCTGCCTATCAAGCGGCAGAGAAGGCTGGTGTTCGCCGTCTGATTTATCTTAGTTCCATGTGTGTACATGGACAGGCACCGGCGATCGGCACCAGTGAGGATAGCCCTTTAAGTAAACACCAACCTTTTCCTTATAACACCGCCAAGATTGATGCGGAACGGAAGTTGCAGCAACTGCGAGCCAATGGCTCTGTCGAAGTCGTCATCTTCAGACCAGGGATTGTGTTTGGGCCTCGCTCCCTCAGAGTTATTGAAATTGCGGAGCAAATCTTAAATGGAAGTGCCTGTTT
>JANNDQ010000332.1:0-3328 GCA_031387965.1 Chamaesiphon sp. OTE_75_metabat_567 | reverse complement strand
ACGATATTAATTGTGATTGCCACAATTGCGGTGTTGAAAAAAATGATAAAACACCATGTAATAAACTTAATCTCCGCATCGATCGTGAAGTAATATTGACATCCGACACCTGACTCGTCATCCCAATCACAAAAGAGAAATACATAAAGTCAAAAAAATCTGGTTCGATTTCATCTAGACCCCCAGGAGACCCCCGCCAGAACGGTACTCCGCGCGGGCAGGTGGGAGGAATGGGGATGAGCGGACGATTCCACCCCAAGTAAATTGACAAGCGAAGCTCTCAACGGCGCAGGGGTGGATGAGTTCGTGAATAAATCTTTGATTTGCACTATTAATCTCACAACGAATATGCTAAAATGTGAATATGGAAAAAGTCTATCGCTACCGAGTATTCCCCACAGCCGAGCAAGAAAGTCTCTTGCGTCGGACGATGGGCTGTGCGCGGTTAGTGTATAACAAGGCTTTAGCTGCCAGAACAGAGGCTTGGTATGAACGCCAAGAGCGAGTCGGCTACAACCAGACTTCCTCCATGCTGACAAGTTGGAAACAAGAGTCCGATCTTGAGTTTCTGAATGATGTTAGCTGTGTACCGCTTCAGCAAGGTCTTCGACATCTCCAAGCCGCATTTACTAATTTCTTCGCTGGTCGGGCGAAATATCCCAACTTTAAGAAGAAACATAATGGCGGTAGTGCTGAATTTACTAAGTCTGCTTTCCGATGGAGAGACGGACAAGTATTTTTGGCTAAATGTACCGAAGCTTTGCCGATTCGATGGAGTCGAAATATTCCTGAAGGTTGCATACCCTCGACCATTACTGTCAAGCTGACTCCTAGTGGACGCTGGTATGTCTCTCTGTTGGTGGATGACCACACTGTTCAACCACTTCCAAAGGTCGATAAATCGATTGGTTTGGACGTTGGTATAACTAGTTTGATTGCCACTAGCAATGGCGATAAAGTTACCAATCCCAAGCACTTTAAACAGCTTCGGAAGAAGTTGAGACGGGTACAAAAAGCACTGTCTCGGAAGCAAAAAGGGAGTAACAATCGACATAAAGCAAAGGCGGAAGTGGCAAGAGTCCACGCGCAAATTACTGATGCTAGAACAGATTTTTTGCATAAGCTGACAACTCAACTGGTTCGTGAAAATCAAACGATCGTAGTTGAGGATTTGGCTATCAAAAATATGGTCAAGAACCATAAACTTGCTCTTGCGATTAGCGATGCTAGTTGGGCCGAATTGATTCGCCAACTTGCTTACAAGTGCCAGTGGTATGGACGAGAACTGATTAAGATCGACCGCTGGTTCCCAAGCTCTAAAAGGTGCGGAAACTGCGGGCATATTGTCGATAAACTGCCGTTGAATGTTAGAGAGTGGGAGTGTGGAGTTTGCCATACAAAACACGATCGAGATATCAATGCAAGTAAAAATATTCTTGCCGCAGGGCTTGCGGTTAAAGTCTGTGGAGCAACTGTAAGACCCGAAGAGAGTAAATCTCGGAAGGCTGGTGCTTTGAAGCAGAAACCTAAATAGCGATGTTTAGGAATCCCCCGCTATATCGGTACTCCGATTAGCGGTGGGAGGATGTCAATCGGAAAATCTAATCCTGACGATTTACGCTCTGCCAGCGTCTTTTCTCCCTGCTAATAAGATCGTGATAGATCTATCGATCGATTGATTTTTTCTCAATTAAGTTTTATTAGCATTAAATATATCAAGTACTATGGGGAATAAATTGATGAACAACTTACCTCTTGAAAAATAATTTGCCCATTCAGTATTCTGTCAGCAATTACAAAATATTGAGATCGATAGTGCCAAACAATTATTAGTCGATCTTCACTTACTTTACTTGGGACAACAAGCGATTTTCACTGATTTGATTAAGCAAGACAATTGGCGTGATGTCCGACTTAATTAGTCAAAACCCAATTATTTACTACCTTCCCATTCACCATTCACTATCCACCGCCTACCCTAGAGATCTAAGTCGATCCTAGCAGAAGACTATTGAGTGTCGGTTGGTAAGCTAGCTGAGGGGGCGGAGTTTTGTTGAAGCACTTCTAGAATTGCCTGAGGATCGATCGCTTGCTGCATGATTTGCGCCTCCAAGTCGTGACGATTGCTCACATTCGGCAGATCGGTGCGCAGTTCTTCAACTAGTGAAATCAATTTGGCAATCTTTTGCTCGGTAATTAGGTTGAGTTGGAGCATCAGATGCGAGCGCTGTTCGCTCAGTTCCTCTTGACGAGTTTGATAGATCAGCACTGCTGTAGAAATAAACAGTGCAGCTACGTCTAATAACTGCTCGCGGAGATCGAACAATGGAAAATCTGCGGGTAATATCGCTCGATTGATCGTGTGGCTAAATACTGCCCAAATTGTGAAAAATACGATTTGACCATAGAGAAATTGAGGTTGTCCGAAAACACCCACAACTTTTTCTAACACTCGTCGATCGACTGTAGCACTCTGCTGGTAGCGCTCTTGGTGATTGGTAATCGCCTCGACATTTTTAAGCACCTGCTCTAGTACAACGTTGTCATCGGTGGGATTGAGGCTGTGGATGGGGTCGAAAATCAGATCTACTTTACGTTGCATAGGGTTCGATCGGATCTTAGCTGCACGATTGTGGTTAACACAATAACAGCACAAAGTGGATCTAAAGATCTACCTATTAGTGGATTTATTCCTTAAAAATTATTGATATGATCGAGTGGAATTAACAACAAGTTTAACATGTTAGGAATCGTTGGCATCGCCTACCGAAGGTAATCGCGAAGTCTTCTTACCTGCACAAGATCTGACTGGAACAAAAACATTAATTAAGCTCCAACCTCATTGAGATCGAAAAAAGCTGATGATTACCGTTCACCATCTGAATAATTCTCGTTCCCAGCGGATCTTGTGGCTGCTAGAAGAGCTAGAGCTAGACTATGAGATCCAGTTCTATGAACGCGATCCTGAAACCATGCTAGCTCCAGCTACCCTGCGTCAGGTGCATCCACTCGGTAAGTCACCAATTATCACCGATGGAGATCTGACATTAGCAGAGTCTGGCGCGATTATCGAGTATCTGGTGGAGCGGTATGGACAGGGGCGACTTGCGCCTGGACTCGATCTTCCTCAGCGGTTGCGATACACTTACTGGCTACATTATGCCGAAGGTTCGGCAATGCCACCGCTGCTGTTGAAATTGGTATTTGACAGGCTTGAACAGGAACCATTACCATTTTTCATCAGACCTTTTGCTAAGCTGATCTCCAGTCGGGTCAAGGATACTTTCATCGAACCACAAATCGCCCAACATTTCGATTATTTGGAAGC
>JANNDQ010000269.1:0-2328 GCA_031387965.1 Chamaesiphon sp. OTE_75_metabat_567 | reverse complement strand
GGCTGGGCTTGCCATCCACTGGGGGCGTTTGATTGCAGGTCAGGTAGGCAACAGGCAACCGGATTGTGGAGCCAGCTTCATCGGTAATTTTGGCGCGACTGATGCAGACATCCATCCAGGCACCACCGCGTTTTTCGGCGGGACGGCTGTAGGCATCGAGATAGAAGTAGGCGATGAGTTGCTGTTGCTCGTTGGCTACCTGGAAGTAGCGGACATCGGGATGCCAGATTGGTGCTTGGCCATCGGCAGCGGTGATGGTGATGCCGAAGAGTTTGTAGGCGAGTTTAAATAAGCCCGAAAGTACCTGTTCGAGGGGGAAATAGGGGCGCAATTCTTCAGCATTGAAATCAAACTTGTCTTCCCGCAGGCGTTCTGACCAGTAGGCGAGATCCCAATGTTTGAGATCGTTGGCTTCGGGTGCGTCTTTGGAGATAGCGAAGGCGCGGAGATCTTCTAGATCCTGTTTGGCGGCTTCAAAGCTGGCACTGCGGAGGGATTCGAGTAGAGTTTCGACGGCGGCGACATCAGGAGCCATCTTGCTGGCGAGGCTGCGTTCGGCATAGTTGGCAAAACCGAGAATATTGGACATCTCACGGCGGAGTTCGAGGATGCGATCGATATTACCCAGATTATCATAGTCCCCAGATGAGGCGCGACTGACGAGGGCTTTATATACTTGCTCTCGTAATTCTCGCCGCTTACTGTGCTGCATAAAGGGGCCATAGCTCGGCGCGTCGAGAGTAATCACCCAAGGGCCATCGGTTGGGGTCGCATTTTCATGTCCGGCAGCTCTGGCAGATTGGGCGGCTTGTCCGAGCAAACTAGCTGGTAGTCCGGCAATTTCCTCTGGTTTAGTCAGGGTCAGGCTGTATGCTTTGGTGGCATCGAGGACATTATTAGAAAACTTAGTTGAAATTTTCGCCAGTTCCGACTTAATCTCATTGAATCGCTCTTTCGGCGCACCATCCAAGCCCACTCCTGCCAGCTCCATACTGCGGATTGCTGCGACGATAATCCGCTGTTGAGCTTCGTCGAAGGTCGCAAATTCTGGGCTAGCTTGAATCGCTTTATAACCCTGGTAAATCGCTCTACTTTGTCCCGTTCGTGACGAAAATTCGACTAACTGCGGCTGCATTTCTTCATAGGCAGCACGGAGTTCGGGGCTATTTTGGACACCCATCAGATGCCCGACGATACTCCAGCTCCACTCGATTCGCTCGGTTAATCTGTCGAGTGGTTCGACCAATCCCGACCAAGTGGGGATAATACTAGCTTCAAGCTGTGTGAGTGCTTTGTTTGCTTCCGCCAGAAGTTCGGTAATTGCTGGAACTACTTGTTCTGGCGTAATCGCTGGAAATGGGGGTAATCCCTGACCTTGCAAAAGAGGTTTCATTGGTGAGTTTAATCAGATTTTGTGAGTATATCTATTATCTCTCGATCTCTCTACTTGGCTATTTCCGGTTTACCGCCATTTCATAATATATAAGCACGAAACCGCGCCCTACACAATTAGCCTGTAGGGGCGCGGTCTTGTGCCCGCCCTCGTGTCTACGCTGGAATCATCAACAGCTTAGGCTGTAACTAATTCTGGGCGTTTGCTATTGCGAACACCTTTGATTGCTTCAGCATAGTCAGGCGCATTGAACACTGCCGAGCCAGCGACGATCGCATTTGCACCAGCTTCGATCACTTGCCAGCTATTATTTGGCTTGAGTCCGCCATCAACTTCGATCCAGGGGTCTAAGCCACGTTCGTTGCAGATCTGGCGCAATTTAGCGACTTTACCAACGGCACTAGGAATAAAACTTTGACCGCCAAATCCTGGGTTGACACTCATAATTAGAACTAAATCACACAAGTCGAGGACATACTCGATCAGCTCTAAAGGGGTGCCAGGATTAAGGACGACACCTGCTTGTTTGCCCAATTCCTTAATTTGCCCCAAGGTGCGGTGCAAGTGAGCAGAGGCATTGTATTCGGCATGGACCGAGATAATATCTGCGCCAGCTTTGGCAAAGTCGGCTACATATTTTTCTGGTTCCACAATCATCAGATGGACATCGATGATCTTTTTGGTGTGAGGGCGAACAGCTTCGACAATCAGGGGTCCGATAGTAATATTTGGTACGAACCGTCCATCCATTACATCAACGTGAATCCAGTCAGCTCCAGCAGCATCCACAGCCCGAATTTCTTCACCCAACCGACTGAAGTCTGCGGAAAGGATGGATGGGGCAATCATGAGGGACTTTTGGCTCATAGTTACTATAATTCTCCTGAAGTTAAGGTTCTGTAAAAATTTTAACAATTTCTCCAATTTTAACCTGA
>JANNDQ010000262.1:0-7844 GCA_031387965.1 Chamaesiphon sp. OTE_75_metabat_567 | reverse complement strand
CTCCTGGCTTGAAGTTCTTGTTGGCAGAGCAACCCCGCTCACTTCACACCCTCAGTTCTGCGATTAGCAGTGAGCATAATTTAGTCGATCTTGCAGATCGAGATGAGTTTGATTTTCTGGTTGAAGACATCCTCATCCAGTCAACCGCTGGAGATTTAACCGATCTCAATTTTGACTTAGTAGATATTTTTGATGTATTGCCCGATCATCAGATTACGGTATTCTTACCTGAAGTTGAGGATCTAACTAGTCTCAATTTTGACTTAGTAGATATTTTTGTTGGCTCAGATGCTCGGAACGAGAATCGCGTATTGTCTAATCGGGAGATGGTTATCTGCGCACCAGTAGCCGAAGATTTAGCTAGTCTTAACTTTGATTTAGTAGATATTTTTGATTATGTATTGCCTGATCCTGAGATTACGGTGTTCTTACCTGAAGCCGAAGATTTAGCTAGCCTCAATTTTGACTTAGTAGATATTTTCGATGGCGGTAGCGGAGCGTTTGCCCCAGCAATAGCCTCTCGAAACGAGAATCATGTATTTGATGAGCATCGCCTAGCATCAGCGGAACTGCTACCTACTCGCAGCAACATAAGTCTCACCATTGCTGAGCTGACTAATAATTTCCACCAGTTGGCACCCGTATCTCTTGCGACATTTTCAGCTCCAGCAAAAGCTATCAAACCAGTTCGGATTAAAAAGTCTCGAAAAGTCTCTCTGTCACCGACTCCCCAACTCTCGATTCGCGTCTCTCTCGACAGGTTGGAGCGGATGAATAATCTGATCGGGGAACTGGCGATCGAACGACACGGATTGGCTCTACATAACGAGCAGGTGACTAATACATTGATCCAACTGCGATCAAAATGTGAAAATTTCCAAGCAATTGGCGATCAGTTACGGACGATTGCGGATACCTTGGTCATCGCTGCTACTCAGCTATCAGATCACGCGCCAGAGCTGCTAGCCGAAGATCTGAGTCAGCAGTTCGATGTCCTCGAACTCGATCGATATAGTGAAGTTCATCAGGTTGCCCAAGCTACCATCGAACAAATCGCCCAAATCGAAGAGCAGATCGAAGATCTAGCAATGTTTGCCACGCAATCCCATCGCCAGATCGATCGGCAAAAACAGCTGCTCTCTCATCTGCGTGACGATCTGATGTGGGCGCGAATGCTACCACTGGGCGAAATCCTCAATCGGTTTCCGCGCACACTCCACGATTTATCGATCGAGTTTAATAAGCCAGTCGATCTCAAAATTTTGGGGTCTGGAGTGCTAGTAGATCGCGCTGTGATCGACAAACTCCTCGATCCGCTCCTCCACCTCCTGCGGAACGCTTTCGATCACGGCATCGACCCCCCAGCTGCCCGTCAAGCGATTGGTAAACCAGAACGCGGCTCGATCGAAATCACCGCCTATCATCAAGGCAGTCAAACAGTGATCGAAATTACTGATGATGGGCGCGGCATCGATCTTAATACAGTTAGATCTAAGGCGATCACACTGGAACTGTTGACACCAGCAGCTGCGGCGACAGCCACCAGATCTCAACTGTTCGATTTCCTCTTTGCACCGGGATTTTCTACTGCCGAGCGAGTTACCAAATTATCGGGGCGGGGGATGGGTTTGGATATCGTCAAAGCCCAAATTGAATCGATTAAAGGCACAATCTCGATCGATTCTCAAGTTGGGCGGGGCACTACATTCATCCTCCGCATTCCGCTGACACTGACGATCGCCCAGCTCATGATATGCCAAGTGGGTAACGCTGTCTACGCTTTTCCAACCGATAGTATCCAAAAAGTTGTTGTTCCCACACCTACTCAGTTAACCGAAGAAAATGGTCAGCAGGTGTTTCATTGGCGCAATTTGAGTATTCCAGTTTACAACCTTAGTGATCTGCTCACTTACTCGATTCCGGTACCGGAGCGGACTATTTCCCATACGCTCAAGAGTAGTGCGGATAATCCCGCAGATTGGCTCTCACCACTGTTACTAATTCGTCGAGGCGATCAGATTGTGGCATTGGGGATCGATCGATTGATTACTGAGCAAGAACTAACAATTAAGCCCTTTGGTAAAGCTATCACCCCGCCCAGTTACAGTTACGGCTGCACAATTCTCGGTGATGGAATTATCCTCCCCGTGCTCGATCCGCATACCCTGATTCAAGATCTGATCGAACGTCCGAGCTGTTCAATCGTTCCACCTGTAAAGACTGTTACGGAGATTAGTTCGAGTAGCACTATTTTGGTAGTTGATGACTCGATCACTACCCGCCAGAGTCTATGCTTGACGTTGGAAAAATTTGGCTATCGGACACTGCAAGCCAAGGATGGGCAAGAAGCACTCCAACTTCTCCGCCAGAAAGCTAGTGAGATTCAATTAGTTGTTTGTGATGTCGAGATGCCGAATATGAACGGATTTGAATTCCTCAATGTCTATCGCCAAGACAAAGCGCTTACCCACATTCCAGTTGCGATGCTGACCTCCCGCAGTAATAGTAAGCATCGTCAATTTGCCGCTCATTTAGGTGCGGTTGACTATTTTATCAAACCTTATATCGAGCAAGATTTTATGGGCGCGATCGAGCAAATTATCGCTAATCAGGACGCTAATTAAACAACTACTCCTATTCTTTTCGCCATGCTTATAGATACTATCACAGCTAAATGGTCTGAGCCGATCGCACAATCCACACCTGAGATTGAACTAATTATCTTTGATATCGGTGAGGTTAAGTTTGGGATTCCAATTACCAAGATTGATCGAATTATTAGTAATACTCACCTCGATCAGGATTATACTTTGATCGAAAATGTCACAGTGATTGATCTTCACGATCGATTAACTGGGATACCTATTGTAAATCCAACTGCGATCGCCATTTTTACCAACTCTCAACAGCAATTAATCGGCATCCCAATTAATACAGTCCCAACAATTTTAGCTATATCATTCGATTTGATTCGGACGCTCCCGCATGAATTTCGGATCACTAGTCCGCTCGGCATTGCCAGTCATCTGGCGATCTTGCCAGTGTCGATGACACCAACAACTATTTTGATCTTAGGTAATTAAGCATTTTCATTACAGACAGTTACGATTAAAGTCGCTATTGTAGAATGATATGATTGAAGCGATAGCCATCGTAATTTAGCTAGCCATGACACAAACAGCAACAAAAGCAATTCGATCTGTTCTCAATAAGTTTGGAATAAACATTGTCCGCTATCAGCCTAAATATTATCCGCCAGATCTCGTAGGTAAAAGTCTGGAAATTTGTAAAGCGGTAGAATCTTATACAATGACTAGTCCAGAAAGAGTCAATGCACTAATTGACGCAGTTGGGTATGTGACTACCAATAATATTGAAGGTGCGATCGTTGAGTGTGGGGTATGGAAGGGTGGCTCCAGCATGGCAACGATGATGACGCTCAATCATCTGGGAAATCAACAGCGAGAGCTATATTTATACGATACATTTTCCGGGATGAGTGCGCCCACTGACAATGATGTCTCTGTTGCTGGAGAAGTAGCCCAACAGCTGTTTGATGCCACCAAAATATCAGCAGATGCATCTGACTTTTGTTTGTCTGGTTTAGATGAAGTAAAGCAAAATGTTTCTACTACGGGGTATCCACAGGAAAAAATTCACTTTATCGAAGGAAAAGTTGAAGATACTATTCCTCAACACATGCCGGAAAAAATAGCCATCCTCAGGCTTGACACTGATTGGTATGAGTCAACTAAGCATGAATTAATTCACTTGTTCCCACTTTTACAACCAAATGGGGTATTAATTCTTGATGATTATGGTTATTGGCAGGGTGCCAAAAAAGCTGTCGATGAATACATTTCTGAGCATAATATTTGTATCCTCCTCAATCGGATCGACGACACAGGACGAATTGCTATCAAATCATAATTAATTAACCTCAATTGTAGGTTGGGTTGAAGAATATTGGCGTTGGCGAAAGCCTGCCGTAGCTAGTTGTAGGTTGGGTTGAAGAATGAAACCCAACATGTCTAGGATGTTTGTGCATTTGTTGGGTTATCTCCTGACAGAGATGCTACGCTAGTGCTTGCGCGCAACCCAACCTACAATTTTTCTGCCACACCACGGATTCTAGGAATACATCTACTCTCCTGTTACAGACAATCCCTCTACCCAAATACGCGGACAGACACCACCACTGGTGAGTTCTTCCTTTTGCTCAACGTGGACAATTGAGTTTAACAACTCGCGAAAGTCGCCAGCAACCGTAGCCGACTCCACGCTAGTCTTAACACCCCGATTAACTACCCAACCATCAAAAGGTAAGGAGAAAGAACCTTGGAGTGATTGTACGCCCGCATGAAGGGCTTGCAGATCATCGATTAAGATCACATTTTCCGCCGTATCAAGATTGTATTTATCATCAACTTTCTCACCACCAGCGACATGATAGAAGTGGGGCGAAACAGTAATTTTCGATCCCATGTTGGCGTGTCCAGTTGGTTTGGTATTCATCCGCTTGGCAGTACCAGCACTGTGGATAAAGGAGGCTAGAGTCCCCTTGTCAATTAGGTTGATTCGGCGAGTCGGGGTTCCTTCACCATCGAAAGTTTCGAGTCCGATATTGCTCGGATGAAGCGCATCATCAGCAACAGATAATAATGGTGAAGCAATCTGAGTGCCTAATGATTCGGCTGTAGATAAGCTTTGATTGTCTAGAATGCTTTGAGCATTGAATAGATTAGAAAATGCTCCGAGTAAGCTCAAGAAAGCATCGGGAGAAAAGACGATCGTATATTTACCAGAGGCTACTTTCTCGTAGTCAAGATGGCTGATAGTTTTTTCAGCTGCTTCATCAATACACTTTTGGACATCTAATTTTGCAAAGCTATGGCTAAGTTCAAATGCTCCAGCACTGCGCGGTTTTTTCCCTTCCTGCTCAGTTTTGGTGTAGAGGTAAAGCGATGTCAGCGCATGTGAATCACTGCGGATAGCACCATCACTATTAAGATAAAACTGCTCGATCGATCTTTGAGCTAAACCATTATAAGGGACACTCTCGATCGCTTCATGTGTATCTAATAATTTTCGCTCGGCAGCGAGTAAGCTTTCGATTAGTTGGGGCACCGTTGCAGGTTCTCCAGACTCTATTTTAATCTCCGCAATTGGCGCAGTCGCTTCGGGACTGAAATCTGGAGCATGTTCCTTAATCCCAAAAAAGCTCGCTTCATAAGCTGTCTTCAGAGCAAGTTCCAATCCAATATCGTCTACATCGGTGGTGCTGGTAATGCCGACAGTATTTTCATTATTCCACACCCGCACCGTAATACCCGATCGATTGGAAGCTTTAACTTGCTTGGCTTCGCCATGCTCTACCTGGACGCTGGTTTCATCAACAGTGGAGCCAGATAAATCGAACTTTGAGATACCTAATTTAGTAGCAATTTGACGAGCAGAATTTGAGACAGTCTGAATATTTAGTGACATATATAAATTAGAAATTTTTTTGTAGGGTGGGCACTGCCCACAGACATGATCGACTTAATTCAAATAACTTTTCTTGACATATTAACTACGATCAAAATTGACGTGGTGGGCAGTGCCCACCTTACTAACTACGGATCTTTATTTAAAAGTTAAAATCTGAATTAACGTCCGCCAACCGTAATTGAATCAACCTTAATATGTGGCTGTCCAACGGTGACATAAATACTGCCGCTAACCGAGCCACAAAAACCCGCTGCTAATCCCAAATCTTCCGAACACATCGAAATCTTATTCATGATTTCCTTGGCTTCACCAATCAATGTCGCACCCTTGAGTGGCTTGGTAACCTTGCCATTTTCAATCAAGTAAGCTTCATCTACCGAGAAGTTAAATTGTCCGGTTGCACCGACACTGCCGCCGCCCATCTTCTTACAGTAGATGCCTTTGTCGATCGAGCCAAACAACTCTTCTACTTTATGCGTACCTGGTGCAATATAAGTATTTCGCATCCGACTTGCCGCCGCATACGCATAATTATTGCGTCGCCCACTGCCTGTGCGGGGATGTCCAGTGCGGATCGATCCGGCTCGATCGGCGATAAAATTCTTGAGGATGCCATTTTCGATCAATAATGTCCGTTGGGCTGGCATTCCCTCATCGTCCATATCGATCGTCCCAAAAGCATTGCCAGACAAGCCTTCATCCCAAGCCGTGAGACTTTCGTGGGCGATTTTTTGTCCCTTCATCTCCGCAAACGGAGTGGTATTCTTCTCGATTTGGGTAGTTTCGAGCAGGTGTCCACAAGCCTCATGGAAGATTACCCCACCAAATTTGTTTGCCATAATAATCGGATAAGTCCCCGATTCGACATAATCAGCGTAAAGCATCTTGCCTGCTGATTCCGAGACATCCTCAGCCGTAGCAGTATAGTCCCAAGTTTTTAAAAACGCTGGATTGCTAGTATCACCAACTC
The DNA here is from genome assembly GCA_031387965.1 of Chamaesiphon sp. OTE_75_metabat_567. GTDB lineage: Bacteria > Cyanobacteriota > Cyanobacteriia > Cyanobacteriales > Chamaesiphonaceae > Chamaesiphon. The sequence goes on along the minus strand of JANNDQ010000262.1, from coordinate 1,384 downwards.
TTTGCCCAATCGAGGAACGATTGGCACCATCTGCACACAATAGGTTGTAGCCGACTGATTGCGTCAGCCGAATATCTCGAGCAAATGTGCCATCGCTAGACGCAATCAACACCTCTTGCCAATCGCGGAAATAAGCAGCCCGACGGGATTGAATGTGTGTAGCTGTTTGCAGTATTTTATCATTTGCCGCGAGTAGGACATCAGCCATCTCTCGCATCGGGCTGCATTCACTAATCCAGCTATCTTTACCCTTGCGCGTTGCATAGTCGCGCAACAGCTCCAGGTTGATTTCTGGCACATAAGAATTGGGTGCAGGCAGATGCAGCGCCATAATCCCCAATGCCTTCTCTAGTGCAGCTCGCAGCCCATCAAAGGACAAGTCATTGGTGCTGACATAACAATCAGCCTTCCCCTTGAATACCCGCACTCCTGCGCCCGTCGATAGTCGGGGCGAAATACTCGTGATTTGGTCATCTTCAGCCAGACAACTGATATAGTTCGATCGCTCTAGGAAAAACTCAACAAAATCCGCGCCCGCAGCTCTGCCTAAACCCAAGAGCGTTGATAATGGAGCCTCCCAGGTTTCGTCAAAGCGATGGGTAGTAGCTGAATAGCTGAGATTTGGTAGTTGCTTGGATAAGAGGAAGGTTTTAGGATCGATCGAAATAGTCATGCAGGCTTCTCCTGGGTTGCTTTACTTATTGTAACGAAGAGAGTTGGGGTTGGGAAAGTGTAAACATCTGTGTCAATTCTTATCGATTGATTGAAAAAGCTACCATTATGCAACGAAAGATCTATGCTGAAAATGAGATAGTAATAATTTTGGTAACATCCTATGGACAAGCAGAAATATCGGATGAACTGCACCCTGACCTTTAGTGATATCTATGGGCAGATCATAATTTGGTTAATGGTAATTTTTATTAGCCTTGCTTCTGCTTTGTCTCTGTGGAGTACTGCCCGCCAAATTTATGCCCTAGCAACAGTAGGCTTAATCCTAGTCTTCTCCTTACCTTTCTTGCTATTCGCCTTCGTCACCACCTTGCTCAATCACATTGAGTTTGTGCCGCTAGAGCTTAACGAAACCACCAGCAGCAGCACGAATAAGCATCGCAACCAAAAAGTCGAGCCAGCAGCAGTATAGACAGACGAGGAATCGATCTCCAGATCTCAACTTGAAAATTATTTGCTGATTTACTACCATTACGGCAAGAAAGCCGACTTTTTGAAAAAGTCGGCTTTCTGATATCGCGCTAAAATCTGATCGTTCTGTTGATTGTGGATGAAGGGGAAATTATTAGAAATGTAGGGTGGGCAGTGCCCACAGACCATGTACAACCGAAGCAAAAAGACTTTAAACTGTTTGATTTGATCGACCAATCTC
>JANNDQ010000218.1:0-6014 GCA_031387965.1 Chamaesiphon sp. OTE_75_metabat_567 | reverse complement strand
GCAACGGCAATCATACTGATGCCGACTTGGATGGAGCACGAAATGAAACAACTGGTTCTGGCACAAATACTACAGATACTGTGCGGCTAAAATTTACAGCGAAGCTAACATTACCTAGTAATGCTAACTCAATTGCGGTTTCTCTACCCGTGGGAGTGTCAGTCGATAATCGGTTTGTCAGCCTCAAGGTGAATGGGTTTGAAAATTTACTCCCGGCTCCAGCCCAAGATCCTTATGCCGAAGACTATCGAACAATTAACTCAGTGAATATCCAAAATGGATGGCAAGCTGGGGTGAATACGATCGAAGTTATAGTTGATTCAGGGCCAGATCGAGTTGGCTTTTTTCTGGCAGTTCAGGCAACGACAACTCAAATTTGTCCTAAGCCCAACCTCCTCCTGGTCAAACGGATCACCGCAATTAATGGTGCGACTACCACCAGCAGTGGTAATAATCTGGCAATATATCAAGATGAAACTAGCAATCTCTATGATGATAATGTCGTTACCACTCCCGCTCTAACCCCTCCAGACACGAATAAGTGGCCCGTGTCAAATGGCGCTCCATTTATGATTGGCGGCACTAATGGTGGCAATGTTAGACCCAAGGACTCGATCGAATACACCATTTATTTCCTCTCGACTGGCAATACTGTCGCTAAAAATGTCCTGTTCTGCGATCGAGTCCCTGATAATGTGACTTTTATCCCTAATACTTTTAATAATATGACTCCGCCGATCATTCCTGACACTAGTGGCTTGCCTGAAGTCGATCGAGGTATCGCTATTCGGTTGGGTAATACGCTCAGATCGTACACCAATATTAATGACAATGATATTGCTCGTTATTATCCGCCCCAGCGCGAACCAAGCACTGACTTCCCGACAATTAACTGTGGTGGAGTCAATACCAATGGTGCTGTTGTTGTGAATTTAGGTAGTAGACCCAATGCAACAGGCATACTAGCAGACGATCGAGATGCTGGTGCGTATGGATTTGTGCGGTTTCGAGGGCAGGTGAAATAAATCAACAGGTTCGAGATCTACAATAAAATTTGGGTATCACAGGGTTTTGTTATAATCTATATATTGGGCAGAAGCAGGTTGGCATCCACCAAAGTGATCTAGGCATCTGGATCTATCCCCAAATCGCGTAATCGCTGTCGCAACATCACATTTTCTCGCTCTGTTGCCGTCTGTGCTGCGATTGCAGCTTCAGCTCTCTCTGTAGGAGTTGGATAGCGCAAATTGTTTCGATCGTACCAAAACAGCCACTCGCGTTGACTCCGACGATAGAGCCGCTGCTCGGCACCAATAGCTAGACCAATTTCTGGCATCCAGTAAGGCTGCTGCCCATTACTTTCTAAAACGTACTCACCATCAATCAACTTGTAGAGTTGAAATCTAGCTTTGCGTTTGCGAAGTGGGGCATAAACTAAATAATACAATATCCCAATTGATTGATAAATCTCAAACTTTTTAGTCTGTTCTTTACCAGCTGTTTTGGAGACAATTTCTAGCGCGAATAGCGGAATTACTTTTTCATCCCACAATACATAGCTAGAGCGTAAACACTCATCCTCAATATCTTCTACCCCCAGACTCAACAATCCATCAGGGGCAATTGCTGGCTTGTCTGGGTGATAATAGAAGCCCATATCGATACCGAACAACCAATTGGTTTTATCGTCCCATAAGTCCAATAGAATTGCCTTCAGCAGTCCTGGAATCAATTCTTGTAACTCACTATCCACTGGTTTTCCATCCGAATCTGGTAACTCTTCTGCCGACGGCAATCCATCTCGAAACTTAAAGTCCTCGATCGTTGGATTACGCTTCTTCGCTGGGGTATCTAATGTTTCATGTGACTGAGCGGTTTTAACTAGTGGCGAAGTTGTCATGGGTTAGCCTCGCTGATGTTGACTTCTGTTATGTGCAATTTTAACCCATCGGCCCCAGGATCGCCGCGACGAGTTTACCATGACATTCGATCATCGCACCCGCTTTGCCCTCATTGGTTGAAAACCTGCCTTCTCTACGAGACGCTATGCGTTGGCGGAGCCTGCGCTTTGCGCTTACGGCAATCGTATTAAGTCTCCGTAAGATCGTTGAGCGATTATCGTCGTTGGCGGTAGCGTTGGCGACAGCCTGCCGGAGGTAATTGTATTCAGCCAATTAATCAAGCCCTCGTTCATCTGGCTTGACAACATCTAGCTACCTCAGTCACAATAAAAATGGACATCATGTACGTTTAGTACTTTTACCAGCATTATCCCAATGTCAACATTCAACGCCACCGATGGACGGAAGAACTTCTTCGACTTAATCGATCGCGCCCATCATCAAGAACGGATTGCCATCGAGCGTCATGGTAAACTCGTCGCGGCGATCGTTAGTTATGAAGACTTAGCCAAATTAGAAGCCTTAGAAGATGCCATTGCTACCGCACAGTTGAAGCAAGCAATGGCGGAGCATACTGGATTTGTGACTGCGGTAGAATTGTTAGCAATGCGATCCGATTAATGGCCAAACAATATCTACTGCTAATTAGTAAATCGGTTGCTAAAGATCTACAAGATTTACAACCCAAGCAATACAAACAAGTTGTCGCCAAGATTCTTTCATTAGGAACAGAACCACTCCAACAAGATTGCAAAGCTCTCAAGGGAATTGAGGGTGGTTATCGTGCCGACCAAGGTGAGTTTAGAATCCTGTACTATATCCAGGAAGCTACCGATGAGCAACTGGGACAAGTTCAGATTTTTCGGGTTGGCAAACGGAATGATGATGAAGTCTACCGCAATTTGTGACGAATGTCGATCGCCCTTAGGGAGTGCGCGTAGCTGCGTTCGCTTGAACCTACGCATTTTTTCTATACCTGTGAACTTCTACATACATTCTCCTTTCATAGATTGTTGATCGCCATATCAGTCCGTTGGGATAATGATTTCAATCATAAGCTGACGAATAATGATAGAATTATGAAAACTATCAAATAAAAAATAAGTTAGTGGCTAGTAGTAGCTCAATTCTTCGCTGGAGCAGGCTCTCCGCCAAGGGCTTAAAACGCTCGAAGATGGGAATAATCGGATTATCGATCGGGATTTTGTTGAGTAGCTGTACCACTAAATCCACTTTTGAACCTGCGCCCAACTCCACAGACAAAAAAGTTGTCCTCACCACCTTTACAGTGCTGGCAGACATGGCCCAAAACGTCGCCGGAGACAAAGCGATCGTCGAATCAATTACCAAGCCTGGGGCCGAAATCCACGGCTATCAAGCCACTCCCAGCGATTTAGCACGGGGGCAAAAGGCAAGTCTAATTTTAGAAAATGGTCTAAATTTGGAGCGGTGGAGCGAGCGATTCTACAATAGTCTGCCCAAGGTGCCCCATGTTACTTTAAGCGAGGGCTTCAAGCCAGTTGATATTGCCGCAGATGCTTACAAGGGCAAACCAAATCCTCATGCGTGGATGTCGCCTCAAAATGCGGTAATTTACGTTGAAAATATTCGTCAGGCATTGGGTAGGCTCGATCCTGTAAATGCGGCTACTTACGATGCAAATGCTAAAGCTTATACCGCCCAAATTAAAGCGATTGATCTCAAGCTCAAAACAGCGCTTGCTAAGATTCCAGCAGACAAACGGTTCATTGTCAGCTGTGAAGGGGCATTTTCTTATATTGCCCGTGATTATGGATTAAAAGAAGTATATTTGTGGGCTGTAAATGCTGAACAGCAAGCTACTCCAAAACAGGTAGAAAAGGTGATTGAAACGGTGAAGAAAAATCGGATTCCCGCAGTGTTTTGTGAGAGCACAGTTAGTCCCAAAGCTCAACTCCAGGTCGCTAAAGAATCAGGTGCAAAATTTGGAGGATTATTCTATGTAGACTCACTATCTCCGGCTGATGGCCCAGCGGCTACCTATCTTAAACTTCTAGAGTATAACGTGGATACTTTAATTAAAGGATTGGAAAATAAGTAATCAAAACCTATGAATGCGATTGGTGTTGAAGTTGAAAATTTGACGGTTGCCTATAATGGTAAAATCGCCCTACATAGTGCCTCACTGCAACTTGAAGCAGGGAGTATTTATGGCTTGGTGGGAATGAATGGATCGGGGAAATCAACGCTATTCAAAGCCATTATGGGGTTTGTCAAGCCCGCCAGTGGGAGAGTCCTAATCGATGGATTGCCAATTCATCAAGCCCAAAAACGTAATTTAGTCGCGTATGTACCCCAATCAGAAGAAGTAGACTGGAATTTTCCGGTGAACGTTTATGATGTGGTGATGATGGGACGCTATGGGTATATGAATTTGTTGCGAATTCCGAGATTGATCGACAAACAGTCTGTCAGGGAAAGTTTAGAGCGGGTGGAAATGTGGGCACTGCGCGATCGACAAATTGGCGAGTTATCTGGTGGACAAAAGAAGCGGGCATTTTTCGCAAGAGCATTAGCCCAACAAAGCACTGTTCTATTATTAGATGAACCTTTTGCTGGAGTCGATATCAAGACTGAAAAAATGATGATCGATCTATTAATCGAACTTCGCCAATCTGAGCAGCACACAATTTTAATTTCTACTCATGATTTAACTTCAATTAAGACATTTTGCGATCGAGTCGTTCTCGTCAACCGCAGTATCCTAGCTTATGGAAATACTGCTGAGGTATTTACTGAAGAAAATCTTGCTCGTACCTTTGGTAGCTCTGTCGTAAATTTTGCGGCTGCCAATGCTCATCCTAATTTAGATCGAAAGTAATAATGAACATAATTGAGTGGTTTATTGCTCCATTGCAGTATGAGTTTATGCTCAAGGCAATTTTAGTGAGTGCGTTAGTCGGAGTAGTTTGTTCAGCGCTGTCTTGCTATATGACTTTGAAGGGATGGGCATTGATGGGCGATGCTGTGTCTCATGCGGTGATGCCAGGGGTGGTAATTGCCTATGTTTTAAATATTCCGTTGGCGGTGGGTGCATTTGTGTTTGGGGTGGGTTCAGTCATTGCGATCGGATTTATTAAAGCCCAAACTCGTGTCAAGGAAGATACCGTAATTGGACTGGTATTTACGGGCTTTTTTGCGTTGGGACTGGTGCTAATTTCTAAGGTTAAAAGCTCGATCGATCTCACCCATATTCTATTTGGCAATGTCTTAGGTATTTCGGATGGAGATATTATTCAAACAGTAATTATTAGTGTAATTACCTTGGGGACATTGGCGATTTTACGCAAAGATCTAATTCTATTTTGCTTTGATTCTACTCATGCTAGATCGATCGGTTTAAATATTACTTTTCTCTACTATGTGTTGCTATCTTTACTATCGCTCACAGCTGTAGCTGGACTGCAAACAGTCGGAATTATTTTAGTAGTCGCTATGTTAGTAACTCCCGGTGCAACTGCTTATTTACTAAGTGATAATTTCGACCACATGATGCTAACTGCGATGGCTTCTGGCGTATTTTCGAGTGTGATGGGTACTTACGTTAGCTATCATATCGACGGCTCGACTGGTGGCTGTATTGTGGTGTTGCAAACCTTACTATTCATCGTTGCGATGATTTTTGCACCTAAACATGGAATAATTGCTCGTTGGCGAAGCCTTCCAATTCGGAAATCGAAAACCGCCGCCAACGATAGATAATCAGGTTAATTGGCTTCTGACCTGCATCAAAATTCGACCAAGTTGATTCTGCCCAGATCGATCGATTCCACAGCCCCAGAAGTAATCTACAGGCGAATCCTCAATAATTTCAGCAGTTCCTGTCCCTACTAAAACCTGCTGGATCTCTAAATGACTACTAAATTTCTGCCAGATCCCCCGATACATCACCGCACATTTATTTAGATCCCAATCAGGGTGGGGCTGATGTGCGGGATCGCGACCAATTTTTGCCGCCAGTTCTGGAGTAGCCGCAGCTTGAATTTCTGCCATCAAATACTCAAACTTAGTTCGCTGAAACTTGTGCGCCTGATAATAGTGCTCGACAGTCGCCCACTGCTGCCGATCTAATTC
>JANNDQ010000193.1:0-3077 GCA_031387965.1 Chamaesiphon sp. OTE_75_metabat_567 | reverse complement strand
AATGACCTTCTGGCGCAAATCGTAACTGTATGGTTTTGGCATTTTTTTGTAGCGTTCCAGATTTAATCGTCTCTCATTTTAACTACATATTATCTTAGTATTATGCTTTAACTGCCTTGGCGGTTGCTATAATTGCACCACATCGGTGTGAAGATCTCCTTGATTGCCCTTGAGAGCCAGAACATAGTCACCACCTTCTTCGACAATCGTCTTGGCAATTTCCGTTTGACATCCCATTGCGTCTGCTTGGTGCAACGCACGCCGAGGAAACCTCGGCGCGATTGCATCCGCAATACTAACTAGACAACCTCGGATTGTTAACAATTTCAATAGTGCTGGTATCGCCGTGATTTCATTAGATTTCTCACTGACTTTTTGTTGTCCCAGTACCAGATGTTGTGAAGCTGACCACACACTGACCATGTGAATCAGACTCCGCGAATTTCCCGCTTCTCTTGCCCCTCTGAGCGTTTTGCCATCAATGTTGATGAGTTCTCTCTCGGTTATCTTCTGTACCGCCTGCATCCAGCCAATAAAGCACTTCTGCAACTCCTCTGTAACTAATAGCCCGTCAAGCGAATAAAAATCAACAGCAATATCTAGCTGCTCGTCTGACTGCCGCCATACCCTACATTCAGTATCCCCCAGCAGTAGCCCCAACCACACATCTACCAAAGATAAATCTGCCCGTTCCCGCAGCTTTGAGAGCGATATCTCCCCATCATATTCAGCGATCGTATCCCGAATCCGTCGCGACCACCGATCGATATCTTCGCTATGAGCCACATCCATAGCCGCTTGTAACTCGGCTAGCTCCAACGCAGTACTTTTACTCACTGGAGCAACAGTTGAAACCGCTTGCCGCCCTGGTGGATAGTAGTTATCGCTTGTCTCCACCAAATCCCCTAGATCCCACTCGATCCGACCTAGCACCAGCTCGTCGAAAATCGCTCGATCGTATTGTGGCTCGACTAATTCCCCCGCAAATAAAGATGGCTGGTGCTGCCACTCATCGAGTAGTTTAATTGCCCGATCACGATAGCAACCCGCCCAAGTAACCAAGGCATCGCCAGCAGGTTCTAACCTGAGCGAACCAATCCAATTGCTCAAGTCAATCGTGTTGGCCGCGACAGGATCTGCGACCACCCGATCCAGGAATGTCCAGATGGTGAGTTGTTCGGGTTCAATAGTCACGACAATCAGTTAACGGACAAACAGTGCTGTCGAATTCCTTAATCGCACGAAATTTAGCTAGGGCGATACCGTCATGTTGGGCTGACAGTGCCAAGAGAATGTTGCGCCCTGTCTGCTTCAGTTGAGCCTCTGTCAGCCCCAGGCAATGAATCGCCTGAATTTTATCCGTCAGCACTGACCCACAGTAGAGCCGCGCTCCGATCGCATGGATGGTGTTATTCGATCGGTTGACCCACAGGCACAATTCCGCCGCATATACCTTCGGGACGATCGGTTCCGTCGGCTCGGTGACGGAGCCTAGCTCCTGGTTAATCGCGGCATTTTGCCGGCGTTCCTTCCGTCGGATTGCCGTAGCCGCTTTATTACGATGGTACGAACGCCTGTCGGGACAACGTTCGCTTTCCCAGCAGTTCTTCTGTCTTGCCTGAGCTGCCGATAGCTTAGAGCAAGCCGCGCAATTATGTGGCAGTTTGGTTGGCATCTTTCTCCCCTCGCCATTCAAACTCAATCCGTTCCTCAGCTTGGATGAATTTAATATCGAACAGGTCGAAGACAACCTCTCGTCCTAACAGGAGCGGCGCATTAGTATTTTCCGTTAAGATCCACGCCACGGTAGCTTTGAAAGTACGACCGTCGATCGTCAGATCCAGCGATCGAATAACATACTCAATTTCACCACCCACCCCTTCTCCCGTCTCCAATTCTTCACCCAGTGAGACAGTGAAGCCCAAGAGATCGCCAATTTCCCGACTGACCAGACTTATTTCTGCGCCTGAATCTACAATCATGGACATTTCTTTCTGCTTGATTGGTGTTGTCAAAGTCACCGGATACAGGGGATTCCACGCCTTCTTGCCCTTCACACCATAGAATTTTACCCAATAGAAATTGACTTTAGCCGTCAATGCAGGTATCCAATCCAATATAAATGGCTTACCAGTAGCTAAGGCTATCGATTCTACTAGATCGCCGTCCGTTCCTGCTGCCAGTAGCTCTGAAACTCCACAGGCAATAAATTGTTTGCGATAGTTTTCGCGCAACATCTGATGATTCTGGTTGCGCCAGCGAATAATGGCTTGAGTCTCCTCTGGAGTGCGACTTTGCATAGTTGTCGGCGGTGAACTTTGTGCTGTAATTATATCACGAGCCAAACTGAAACATCGATTTTATCCGAGTTTTATCCGACGTATGGAAATCAATCTTTTCAGACGTTCAGTTCGGCGATTTAACGATCGAAGGCGGGGTTTTTTGCATAAACCCTCCAAAAGGGGGAATAAGCAGATTTATAGCTCAGAGCTAGCAGTTTTCTTCAAGTAACGATAGACACTCGCCTTAGAAAGGCTAAAATCTTTCATCAGAATTTTAATCAGAGTACCCTGTGTGCGTCTTAGATGAAGTTCGACGATCTGCGAAGCAGACAAAAACTGTTTACGACCAAAGCGAATACCCAACTCCTTAGCCTTGTGAATACCGTCAAGCTGTCGCTCAGAGCGGATTTCTGTTTCAAACTCAGCAATAGCACCAAGCATATTGAACAATAGTCGTCCAGTCGGATTCGACGTATCAAGATTCTGGTCAAGGACATGCAAAGCAACCTGTTTACGCTTGAGAAGGTCAGCAATTTGGCAAAGATGAAGAGTAGAGCGAGCCAACCGATCTAACCGCGAAACGACCAACGTATCCCCCTCTCGGACATATTCCAGACAAGCATCTAACTGAGATCGCTGTTGAATTGTGGCACTTTTTTTCTCCTGATAAACCTTATCGCAATGCTGGAGCTTGTCTAATTGGACATCAAGACTTTGCCCCACCGAACTAACTCGTGCATATCCAATCAGAGCCATACGGGAAAACTCCAAATTATGCTCATATATCTCATTATT
>JANNDQ010000170.1:0-2883 GCA_031387965.1 Chamaesiphon sp. OTE_75_metabat_567 | reverse complement strand
GCACAGAAGCTGAACAATGATCCTAGTAAAAAGCTGTTTGGGATGGTTTCTAACGGCAAGCTGTGGGAATTTGGGGTTTTGCAGGAAGAGATGTTTACCAAAAATCGTAAATACTATGTCTTGGAGAATCTAGAGAAGCTCATGGGCGCAGTGAACTTTTTGTTTGCCGAAAGCTTGGCACAGTTGCTGAACTAAGCTGTTCGATTGAGATTGGATCGAAGCCTTCTGTTCTGGGTTGCTTGTAATTATCTTCATCAACAAGGTGTAAAAACCGTCACAGCTAATTACTGTGATCTCGACTCGATCGAAATCGGACTAACTGGTTATTGGCTTGCCACAGATCCAGCTAGTGCTCAAGGTATATTTGTGACCCAGTTACTCGAACGGCTTGCCGTCTGTCACAAAAGTTTATTGAAACAACCTACTTTTTCCTACTGACACCCTGGTTGATTAGATCGTACCAATAGTAACCAGAATTATCGATCCGGCTTTGTTAAAACCAGATTTTAGTAGAGGGTTTGAATTCAATGGATTGAGTTTAACCGATGATGAATTTCAAGATTGAGCTATGAACCGAATTTTCACGCCAGAAAGTCTAATCTCACTATTTCAGGCGATCGATTTAGAAAAATTAGACTTGATTCTAGTTGGTGGTCAAGCTATTAATATCTGGGCAAGCTATTATGCCGATAGAGTTCCAGCCTTAATTGAATATCTGCCCTTTGCCAGTGCAGACTTAGATTTTTATGGTGGTAAAATTGAAGCGATCACTTGCCAAAAAATTTTAGGTGGTACGATTAAGCTCAATCGAGATTTTGATCCTTCGCCAAACACTGGAATTTTGATAGTTCCAACAGAACTTCAGCCATTAAGAATAGATTTTCTCAGTTCTGTATTTGGAATTGGCGATATCGAACTTTCTCAATCGGCAATTATATTTGAGGGCAACAAGAATTTAACAGGTGTTCGAGTAAAGATTTTGAATCCAATGTTATGTTTAGACTACCTCAAATTAATCAGGAAATAGTAAAAAAACGAGATAAATATTCGGAAATTCAGTTAAGGATAAAGAATAGCCTAGACTAAACTGTCAATAGGGAGCATCCCACTTTTTTAAATGGATCGAAGGTACTAGCTGTCAACCCCTATATTTTGTAAGGCTTTAAAGTTATTCTCTGATCGCCTGAATAAAAAGTGGGATGCTCCCCTGTCAATGTAAGTGAGTAATAACATAAATCATTATGCAATCTCTAGAAACCAGACCTCTACTCGTTGCATTGGTTGGCAATCGACTTACCTCCTTAAAAAGGATAATGCCGATCGAGTCTGTTACTGCTGCTTGACACTAGGAGCAAATTAACTTGTTGCTAAAATTTTATCGGAGTGTAACAATGCGGTTGGTCTATTATTATCAATTAAGTCTTAAAAATACGTGCAATCTAATTTAGTCGAGCCAGTTAATCACGAACCGTCCTCATTTGAGCGAGAAAGGCTCCCCTTCACGATTCAAGATGTCCGAGCAGCGATCCCCAAATATTGTTTTGAGTCTTCTACTTGGAAATCACTAGCTTATTTCTTTCGCGATGTCGTAATTGTAGCTGGATTGTACGCGATCGCCTACAAGTTAGATAGCTGGTTATTTTATCCGATCTTCTGGTTCGCACAAGCGACGATGTTCTGGGCTTTATTTGTGATCGGGCATGATTGCGGACACGGTTCATTTTCCCGCTACAAGTGGCTCAATAACTTAGTTGGACACATTTCACATTCATTCATTTTGGTACCCTACCACGGCTGGCGGATCAGCCACCGAACGCATCATCACAATACTGGCAACATCGAAACCGACGAGAGTTGGTACCCAGTATCTGAAGGCAAATATGATGATATGGCAGGCTGGGAGAAGTTTCTCCGGTTCGATCTGACTTTACTATTTGCGTATCCGTTATATTTATTCCGTCGTTCGCCAGAGCGTCCAGGCGGTTCACACTTCCACCCTGCTAGCCCGCTGTTTCGGGAGTCTGAAAAGTGGGACGTGATCACTAGCAGTATTTGCTGTGCGGTGATGGTTGGTTTAGTCGCCGCCGGGACATTTACCTGGGGTTGGCTATGGCTGGTGAAATTTTATCTGATGCCCTATCTGGGATTTGTCGTCTGGTTAGATTTAGTCACATTTCTCCATCACACTGATGATGATATCCCTTGGTATCGCGGTAAAGATTGGTACTTCCTCAAAGGTGCGATTTCGACGATCGATCATAGCTATGGTTTCATCGACGAAATTCATCACAATATTGGCACCCACGTCGCTCACCACATCTTCCTGACGATTCCTCACTACCACCTCCTAGAGGCAACAGAGGCAATCAAACCAGTTCTAGGCGAACATTATCGCAAATCTGATCGCTCCATCTGGGCAGCCTTCTGGGATGCCAAGGAGAACTGTCACTATGTTGAAAATACTGGCAGCAAGATCTACTATCGATCGAAAGCATAAATCGTAAGTTATTCACAGCTATCATCAGGGTACTCACAATGGGTACCCTATTTCATAGTAGATATTTTAATGATTTTTAACACCAATAAAAATTACAGCAGCTGGTTTACCTGTTTGTGGATGCAACGGTTCAGTGATGTCAACTAAAGTGAATCCGTTTGTGCGATAAAGTTTTACCCATGCTGCTAATGTCCGAAAATACCACGGAGCTGGATCTGTGAAATCATCATTAAAACCGTCCCAGCTAGAAGATCTCCAGCCATCTCTGTAGGGGAAATCTCCAGTTGATATCATGGGGTGAAGGGTTTGGATGATCAGTGAGCCTTGGGGGTTTAATAATAACGGGATCGATCGAAATAAATCTGTTACCGATCGATCGCCAAACA
>JANNDQ010000117.1:0-16725 GCA_031387965.1 Chamaesiphon sp. OTE_75_metabat_567 | reverse complement strand
CCCGCGCCATCCCGTTCGCTGGCTGCTGGATGCCCAATTGGCGCAATACTAGCTCAAACCGCTCCCGATTCTCTGCCATATCGATCGAATCTGGGCTAGTTCCCCAAATTTTAGTGGTGGTACTTTCACCTGCTGCGTCTAAATATGCCTGTAAAGGTACCGCTAGTTTTAGCGGTGTCTGTCCGCCAAACTGAACAATAATCCCCTCTGGCTGCTCTGCCTCGATAATGTTCAGCACATCTTCTTTAGTCAGCGGCTCAAAGTACAGTCGATCGCTGGTATCGTAGTCGGTGGAAACTGTTTCAGGATTGGAGTTGACCATAATTGTTTCAAATCCCTGCTTACTGAGCGCGTAAGCAGCGTGACAGCAACAGTAGTCAAATTCTATCCCTTGCCCGATCCGATTTGGACCGCCACCGAGGATCATCACTTTGCGCCGAGTTGAAGGAATTACTTCAGTTTCTTCTTCATAAGTGGAGTAGTAATAAGGTGTCTCGGCTTCAAACTCAGCCGCACAAGTATCAACTAATTTATAAGCAGGAATTACGCCGAGGGATTTACGATATGTACGGACGATATCTTCATTAGTTTTAGTTGCATAAGCAATCTGACGATCGCTAAATCCTTGACGTTTGACATTCCATAGTTGGGCTTTAGTTAGGGCTATTAATTGTTGGGTTTTGAGGAAGGATTCGGTCGATAAAATATCTTGCATTTTATCCAGAAACCAGGGATCGACTCCAGTCAGATCGTAGATATCTTCCAGGGATACTTTGAGTTGCATCGCATGGCGAATACTAAAGATCCGATCAGGTGTGGGAGTCCGCAGCTGTGAACGTACCTGCTCGATCGAGGGTAAGGATTCATCCCGATCACAGCCCCAGCCATAACGACCGATTTCTAGCGATCGTAATGCTTTTTGAAAGGACTCTTGAAAGGTGCGACCGATTGCCATTGCTTCCCCAACCGACTTCATTTGAGTAGTCAGCGTTTGAGTAGAGCCAGAGAATTTTTCAAAGGCAAAGCGCGGGATTTTAGTAACTACGTAATCGATCGTTGGTTCAAAGCAAGCTGGGGTTTTCTTGGTAATATCATTGGAGATTTCATCGAGAGTATAACCCACTGATAATTTCGCCGCAAATTTAGCGATCGGAAATCCAGTCGCTTTCGATGCTAATGCTGAAGATCGACTCACGCGGGGATTCATTTCAATCACGATATATTCCCCCGTGTCGGGATGTACCGCAAACTGAATATTAGATCCGCCTGTTTCGACCCCAATCTCGCGAATAATCTTAATCGACGCATCGCGTAATCGCTGATACTCCTTGTCCGTCAAGGTTTGAGCTGGAGCAACAGTAATTGAATCGCCAGTATGAATCCCCATCGGATCGATATTCTCGATCGAGCAAATAATCACCACATTATCAGCCAGATCCCGCATCACCTCTAGCTCGTACTCCTTCCAGCCCAGCAAGGATTTCTCCACCAAAATCTGATCTACAGGTGAAGCATCAAGTCCAGTTTGGATAATTGCTTCAAACTCTTCTTGATTGTAAGCAATCCCGCCTCCGGCACCTCCGAGGGTGAAGGCGGGACGAATAATCAGCGGATACGTCCCAATCTCCTTACCGACTTCCCGCCCCTCTGCGAGAGTTTTAGCGATCCCTGATGGACAAACTGGGACACCGATCCGTCCCATTGCCTCTTTAAACAACAGCCGATCCTCCGCCATTTCGATCGCGTCTAATTTCGCACCAATTAGTTCGACCCCATATTCTGCCAACACGCCAGTTTTTGCCAATGTAACAGCAATATTTAGCGCTGTCTGTCCGCCCATCGTGGGCAGCATCGCATCGGGGCGTTCTTTGGCAATTACTTTAGCGACAAATTCTGGTGTCAGCGGTTCGATATAAGTGCGATCTGCCGTGTCAGGATCGGTCATAATTGTCGCCGGATTGGAATTAACCAAAATGACGTAGTAACCCTCCTCGCGCAGTGCTTTACAAGCCTGGGTACCAGAGTAATCAAATTCACACCCTTGACCGATGACGATCGGTCCAGAACCTAAGAGTAAGATTTTGTGTATGTCAGTCCGGCGAGGCATAGGGCTAGAGGGTAGAGGGTAGAGAGTGGAGGGTAGAAATTAGTAGTAAATTACGATCGATTCCGATCCATCTTACGGGGTTTAGGGTACTTGGGAAAATCTTTTTACTAAACTATTAAGTCAACTTTGAACTGAGTTGTAACAATTAGGTGCTAAATAGGGAACGATAGCAGGGAGTTGAAATTTGCTTGCTCCTAACCGCCTAACATTACCTCCTCGCGCCAGATTTATGACCACTACAATCGATCGAGAGTTTGACCGACTATCACAATCTGTCAACCAAACTCTAACTACGCACCAGCAACAACTTCAGCTCGAACGCGAACAAATTAAGTGTTTGACTCAATTACTAAGTTCTTGTGTCAACTTTAGTTTAGATGAACATTGTCTCAGCGCCATCAAACGTCTAACCGAACTACTCGATCGCCATCAACAGTCAGCGACTCAAGTTTGTGATGTTTTGAATACCCTAACACAAGCCAAAGATGCGCGGAATTTGACGATCGATAGTCAAGGTGAAGTTGCTACTACATTGACATTAGAATTGGCTGAACTAGCCCAGCGACTGGGCATCAATCTATCCACTAGATTATCCAAAGCAGCTCACAATCGAGCCGACTGGTTAAAATTGATGAATAGCCATCCAGATCCTGATGGCTATCAGTGGCAAGCTCCAAGTCTAAAGAGAGGTTTTCATCACAATCCTCATCTAAAAATAGTCGGCACCAAGCCTGTTAAACTCGCCCCTGGTTCATCACTGAATTAGGGTAAGTACTCAGGCAGTATTAAGCTGTAGTCAAAATACCGATGGGATCGGGAATAGTTGCCGATGGAGCTTGAAACTCTCCTGTCGCGACGAACTCCAATCTCAATTTCAACCAAGTGATAAATTGCTGATTGGTTGAGATAATTCCGGTTGCTGGTTGAGGAACTTTCGCTTTAACCGCTGCTAATTCTGGAGCATCTAAAAAAGCAGGTCGATCGATCAACCAGAAATCAATTTCCTTGGCTTGTTCCTGATAGTTACGGATGCGCTCGGCAAATACCTCATTGAGGTCTTCTTCTTCGCGCAAAAATTTCTGACTGGCGACTAGATAGTAGTAGGTTTGCATGGGTTTAGGCTTTGGGCTTTAGGTATTAGGCTTTAGGGATTGGGATATTCGTGGGGGAGATTAATTAGCTAGGGCTAGCAATTAATTCCAAACATGGCGGCTTTCATTTCGCGGGTGGCTCGATCGATCCCGACCAATACCGATCGACTGATGATACTATGGCCGATATTCAATTCTTCCATGCCAGGGAGAGTGGCGATCGGCCGCACGTTCCAATATGTCAGCCCATGCCCAGCATTTACCCGCAATCCAGCCGCAATTGCTAGTTTGCAGCCTGTCGCTAAATTAGCTAGCTCTTTTGCCACTAGAACCGACTCCTTCGCTTCTGCATAGCGTCCGGTGTGCAATTCGACAAATTTTGCATTTACCTGCGCTGATGCGGCAATTTGGGAGGGTTCTGGGTCGATAAATAGACTCACAGGAATCCCCGCTGATTGTAACTGATCT
This sequence comes from Chamaesiphon sp. OTE_75_metabat_567, assembly GCA_031387965.1. Taxonomy (GTDB): domain Bacteria; phylum Cyanobacteriota; class Cyanobacteriia; order Cyanobacteriales; family Chamaesiphonaceae; genus Chamaesiphon. The sequence goes on along the minus strand of JANNDQ010000117.1, from coordinate 13,059 downwards.
ACTACTGACTTCATCCGATCGAGCTGACCTGCGATGTCTAGTCCCCCTTCGGTAGTGACTTCCTCTCGTTTTTCCGGTACGAGTGTCACATAGTCGGGCTTGACTTCCAGTGCGATTTTGACCATCTCCGCCGTTGCCGCCATTTCCAGATTTAGCCGCGTGCGGACAGTTTCCCGCAGGAGGCGAATATCGCGATCCTGCATATGTCGTCGATCCTCGCGGAGATGAGCCGTGATTCCTTCTGCACCAGCCAGTTCTGCCAATACCGCCGCTGCGATCGGATCTGGTTCTACGGTGCGTCTAGCCTGCCGAATTGTGGCAACATGATCGATATTTACCCCAAGCGTCAACAATTTTCAATTCTCCTCTAGTTAAGTTTGGTATACGTGGTTTAATAGCTAAATAGCTAGATTGAAGGTCTTTTTACCTCGGAGAGAAGGATTTAGAATGATAGCGATTACCTCAAATTACAGGAATAGTCAAATTCTGGATTAATTTGTGAGTATTGTATAAATATATAGGCTAACATTAGCCAGTACTAGAAGGAGGACTGTTACTTGTCTCGTAGATATCTTTTTACATCGGAATCCGTGACGGAAGGACACCCTGACAAAATTTGCGATCAGATCTCTGATACGATTTTGGATGCATTGCTGGCTCAAGACCCCTATAGTCGGGTCGCAGCAGAGGTCGTAGTCAATACTGGACTCGTCTTAATCACTGGTGAGATCACCACCAAAGCGACTGTCAACTATATTGAATTGGCTCGTCAAAAAATCGCTGAAATCGGCTACACTAACGCCGACAATGGATTTTCGGCAAATAGTGCCTCAGTGCTCATTGCCTTGGATCAACAATCCCCTGATATTGCCCAAGGTGTAAACGCAGCCAAAGAAAATCGGGATGACAGCACCGATGTCTTCGATCAGACTGGTGCCGGAGATCAGGGAATTATGTTCGGGTACGCTTGTAACGAAACACCCGAATTAATGCCCTTACCCATCAGTTTGGCTCATCGAGTTGCACGACGATTGGCAGCGGTGCGGAAGACTGGCGATCTGCCTTATCTTCGTCCTGACGGCAAGACTCAAATCACGGTTGAATACAAAAACGGTGTGCCTGTTGCGATCGACACTATCCTGATTTCAACTCAACACGACGCGGCAATTGGTACGATTACCGATGATGCTGGCGTGCTGGCTAAAATCAAAGCCGATCTCTGGACAGCAGTGGTGCTACCTGTATTTGCAGATTTGGAAATTAAGCCAGACGACAAAACTCATTTCCTGGTTAACCCCACCGGAAAGTTTGTGATCGGTGGTCCTCAAGGGGATGCAGGTCTGACTGGACGTAAAATCATCGTTGATACCTATGGCGGTTATTCCCGTCATGGCGGCGGTGCTTTCTCCGGTAAAGATCCCACCAAAGTCGATCGATCTGCTGCTTACGCCTGCCGTCACGTCGCCAAAAACATTGTGGCTGCTGGTTTAGCAGACAAGTGTGAGATTCAACTCAGCTATGCGATCGGCGTAGCTGCTCCCGTCAGTATCTTAGTCGAAACTTTCGGCACTGGCAAAATTAGCGACGACCAAATCTTTGAAATAATCGAAGATCAGTTTGAACTACGTCCAGAGGGAATTTTATCTACGTTTAATCTGCGGAATTTACCCAAAGAACGTGGGGGTCGTTTTTATCAAGATGTCGCCGCCTACGGTCATTTTGGTCGCGACGATCTAGATCTACCTTGGGAACAAACCGACAAAGCTGCGGACTTAAAAGCTGCGGCAGCAAAGTTTCTAACTGCAACAGCCGGTTAGGTAGTAGTTGATAGGAATGTAGAGCGAACACTGTTCACTCTACATTTCTATTCCTGGAGCATGAACATAACTCTAAAGTTGCTTGCACCAATAGATAAAGTCTGAGATCCATTTGATAGGATGGTCGTTTGTCAACGATACTCGCAACGCACCCTTAATTGACGATCAAACCCGCCCAACTCCACCGATAACAGTCGATTATTGAATGAAAATCAATCTTTGGCACTGATCTTCATCGATTCAATCCCAGTATCTTTTAGACCAAATACTCCAGCAGTAGAGGTCATATTAAACTGAAGCGGGACGATCGTAATAAAGTTATGTTTAATCGCTTGGACATCAGTTTCGATCTCTGGTGGTAGATGGAGATGCTCCGGTTGATCGAGATCTTGAACTACCTCACCAGATAACCAGTAGTAAGTTTTGCCACGCGGGTCTACTCGCTTTTGAAATGTATCAAAGTAACGCCGCAGTCCTTGACGAGTAATTTTGACTCCGGCAATTTGGGCTGCTGGCACGGGGGGAATATTGACGTTGAGGAGAATCCATTCTGCTAAGGGTTGCTGCTCTAGGTGGGCGATCAAATCTCGCGCAAAATTTGCAGCAGGTTGAAACTCCCGACAGCTAAAACTAGTCAGACTGAAGGCAATACTGGGAATGCCCTCGATCGTCCCTTCCATCGCCGCAGACACCGTTCCAGAGTACAAAACGTCTGTACCTAAGTTCGCACCATGATTGATGCCCGAGAGGACGAAATCGGGAAACCCATCTAGCAATGCGCCCAGTGCCAACTTGACACAATCTGCTGGAGTCCCAGAACATGACCACGCTCTAATTTTCGGATGGAAAATTCCAGTTACCTCCTCCGCCCGAATCGGATCGTGCAGTGTCAAACCATGCCCGGTTGCCGATCGCTCTCGATCGGGACAGACTACAATTACTTCATGTCCGGCTAGTGCCAGTGTATCTGCCAGAGTTTTAATTCCGAGCGCGAATACCCCATCGTCGTTGCTGATTAATAGTTTCATTCTAAATAATATAATTGGTGACTTCGCCTTGAGCAGCTTGCCAACTCCGCGCATCGTAATAGAGATCTGCGAGGGAAATACTTGCTAGCGCTGCTTGAAGTTTTTCATTGAGCCTACGCCACACCATCAGTGTGACCCAATCTGTGGCATTAGGATCGGGAATTTGAGAAGATTGAGTGCGCTGGAGCGGGCTTTCCGCTAACGCCATAGATTCACCTACAGCTATTAAGATATCACTCAAAGAAATTTGAGTGGGTTTTTTCGCAAGTTGGTAACCGCCATTTGCACCGCGAATTGAAGTGACTAATCCAGCTCGCCGCAGTTCGATTAGTAACTTTTCTAGATAGGGGATGGGTAGATTTTGACGGGAGGCGATCGCCCGGACAGATGCTGGCCCATAATCTCGTTGTAAACTGAGGTCTAGCATCGCCTTAACGCTATAGTGTCCGCGAGTAGTCAGCTTCATATCAATTTTGTTGTTTGAGGCGCTTGCGCTTGCTGGTAGATACTTAATCTGGGGCAATTTACAGTTAACAACTGGTTCAGGAACATCTTCATTCCTGATTGACGAAAGCATATCGCCAAAACAACGCAGATTAAGAATCTTCAGCTTCAATCCTAGCAGAGTCGCTTGAGAATCTACCAGCTGAGAACAAGAATTACTGTAAATCTAGCGATCAATCTTCAAAAAATATTGCGATCGCTGGTCACTAGTCATCGACTACTATTTATTAGTTACCTGACATCTTCAGATAACTTTCGTTTAGTTTAAAAAAAGATGGCATTTTAGCTAAAAATAGTTCACAAAAGTGACCTAATCAGTGTACTATGGTCACAAGTGCTAATAGCAACCTCCAATAACTAATTGCAGGTCTAGTTTAGCAAAACCGCAACGCCGGATAGCGTTAGACCCTCTAGTTTGAAATCTAAGTTGATGAGTAATAAGAAAAATATTGAGCCGTTAGTTGGCGAAGAACTACTTCAAAAAGTCAAAGACCTTGGCAGTGCAAGCAAAGAAGATAAAGCACGTGAATGCGGCTACTTTACCGAAACCAAGAATGGTGTCGAGCGTGTCAACATGATGAAGTTCCTCAACGCGCTCATCGATGCTGAAGGTATTCAATTAGACAGCAAAGCCGTTGGTGGTGGTCGTGGCGGTCGTAGCGCTAGCTACAAAATTACCGTTCAATCTAATAAGAATTTATTGATTGGTGCTGCTTACACCAAGCAAATGGGCTTGAAAGAAGGCGATGTATTTGAAATTTCACTCGGACGCAAGCATATCCATCTTAAACAAGTAGACCAAAATGGGGACGAATAGATTAGACCGATGATCGTTTCAGTTGCCAAGCCTTCTGGGTTAGCGATTTGAGCGGTTATTTATCAATCTTGCTAGTAAATTTTAGACTGCTAATCCAGTAATCTGAGATTTGCTAGCTCGTTTTATATTTAATCGGAAATTTTTGACTGATAGATATCCATCAACGGTTTGATCTCTCAGTTTTCCGAATAAATTGCCTTCTGAGTCGGTGCTAGTCTTCTTACTCGATCAGAACTTCGCTCTTAACTACACCATCTCTAGTTTCATGTCTCGGATCAAAGTTAGGCAGCATGTTAATCCGCTCAGTATTGTCTACAAAGAGTCACTAATCCCGCCCGATTGGTCTACAGTCTATCCCAATTTATCCGCACCGATTCATCTTGATATTGGATCGGCAAGCGGCAGATTTTTGCTAGAATCAGCTCAACAAAATCCACACTGGAACTATTTAGGAATCGAAATTCGTGCTGCCCTAGTCACCCAAGCCAATCGAATCCGGGATGAAGCGGGTATACGCAATTTGCACTATGTATTTGGCAACATTAATACTTCACTATCAACCCTACTAGCATCCCTGCCACCTGGGAAATTACAGCGGATTAGCATTCAGTATCCCGATCCCTGCTTCAAGACTAGACATGCTAAACGACGGGTTGTTCAGCCAGAACTAGTTAATGATATCGCTAACTATTTGCCCAGCGGTGGGGAAGTATTTCTACAATCCGATCTCGAATGGGTCGCACAAGAAATGTGCGACAAGTTTAAGGAACATCCAGCTTTTCAGCGCACCCAAACTAACTGGCTCGAACCAAATCCACTCAATATCCCCACAGAACGCGAAGTAGCGACTCTCAAGCGCGGTTTACCAGTTCATCGGGCAATTTGGGTTAGGGTTTAGTTGGGAGTTTGGACGAGTGAGCTTCACTCGCTCGTTTAGCCGAATTTCAGTTCACCTAAATTCATCCGAAATCTGTTAATTGTTGAATCTGCTGGCGAAATCAATATCAAAAGGGATAGGCTTAGAGTTCTGTATTAGTCGGTTGATCGACCAATTAAGATCGGAGACAGTGAAAGCTCTGAAACAAAATATTTGCTTTTTATTTCAACTGTATCTATAATCGCTTCGGCAACCCGAATCGCCGAAGTAATCGCGCCTTCATGTAAACCATCTCCAAGATAGGCTCCAACATGATAAGTATTTAATTCCCCATTAGTTTTGATGATTTCTTCTCGATGTTGGAAAGCTTGTACGGTATAGAATGGGGTGTAATGTTGTTGGATATGCAAAATTCGATCTGGTGCAATTAAACTTTCGAGATTAAATGATAGGCTATAGTGGGTTGGTGATGTGATGCCACAGAGTTGATTGAGACGGGCGTTATACCCCCAATTACTATTTTGTCGATCTGTCTCGAAGAAATCAAATTCCGAACCTTCTTTGATGTGGTAGGGTTCGTACATCTCCATATCAGTGTGGAGTAGTGTTTGAACATGATTTCCTTGCCAAGCGGCAAATCTATCGATTTCTTCTGGGCGGGGATCTGCAAGCAATTTGAGTACCACATCGGGTGGGGTGGCAAATACCACCTTGTCGAATTCCAGTATTTTAGCTCCAGCTAATTCAATGGTTATACCGGAGATCAATCGACGAATTGCGGTTACTTCAATACCTAGTAAAATCTCGCCCCGAAAGCGATCGAGGATTTTCTGAATGTAGGAATATACACCGCCTTTAATTCTCACCCAATCTACAAATACATCATCGCGGAGGGTGGGAATCACCAGCTCGGCGGGACAATTATCGATCGCTGTAAACGGGATCGAATAACTGTACATCGCAAATAACTTCAGCCAAATGTTGCGGAGATACGGCTGTTTGAATCGATCGGCTAATGATTGGTTATGGAAATCGATCGCTTTCCAAAACTTTGCGGCGATTAATAAGCTAGCAGAGCGGAGGTAAAATAGATTTATACGTAAATATTGGAGGAACCGATCGATCCCAGTGAAATTTCGATCGATCGCCACTTTCGACAGATAATGAGTGCCATTCTTGAGAAATAGTGCCGATCCGATATTGACTGGCTCTAGTTCTACACCTAGTTCTGCCATCAAATCCATAAAATTATGAAATGATGTCGGAAATTCTAATACGCCATTTTCTAGGATTAAATTACAATCCGAACGATTGGGCTGGACATTTTGATTGAGAGTCCGAATATGCCCGCCTAGTGCTGATTCCCGCTCGAATACGGTTACTTGATGTCCTTGCTTATCGAGCAAATAAGCTGTAACCATGCCGCTGGCACCACCGCCAATAATTGCAATTTTCATAGTGTTTAAATCTCGATCGTATTTCCATTGTTAGTAAGTAGTAAGTAGGGTGGGCACTGTCTTGATTTGCTGTCTTGTCGTTTTTTTATATCTCCTGTCGGAGAGGCTTCTCTTCTCTTAGAGACGCTCCGCGAACGAGAGGCTTCGCCAACGCCAACGGGGGGAACCCTAGACATAAAAACGCCGCTAAATCCTTAGGGAACCCAAGGAGCGCAAATCGCTGCCCACCATCTATATTTAACGCAATTTCTATCTAACAAATATTTGCACCCAGACCCTTAATTCAAGATTTTATCTCCTGATAAGCGTTGATATAACAGCGCACCAGTCCAGAAAGTTGGTGCAAAGCCAGGATATCCAGAGGAGGCATTACAGAAGTAGAAATTTTTGAGAGATGTTTCGTGATTTAGTCGATCGAGTCCCATATTTTGGGGCGTTAAACTAGAACCGTAGGAATTGCCTTCTGGACAATAGCAAAAGTGTTCGTTAGTAGTTGGGCTACCAGTAATTTTGAAGACTAAATAACTGCGGAAATTAGGGATATAATCTCGTTCGATTACATCGAGAATTGATTCTAGGATTTCGGCTTTTTTGTGTCGATAGGCTGTGGGAGCGTGTTCTTTTAATTGGTTGAAATACTCATAGTTAGCTACTGTCAAAAATTCGATAATTTGGCAATCAGGAGGACAGTCACCGCCATAGTTAGTTAATAAGGTGGGAGTGGTAATCGCAAAACTGGGATTGCTATAGTCATGCTCGTTGTACATCCGATCGAATGCCACATTTAGATCTAAATCGCCACTGTGAAATGTATTCGATTTGCCAAAGCCATAGTCTCGCAAGTCAATTCCCTGGACGACACAGTAAGCCATGAAATTAGACGGCGAATAGTCATAATTTAACTTGCGTTGGATCGATTTCGAGAATTTTTCAATCCCAATTTTGGCAGCAGCTTGTTTTGGATCGATATTACAGATAACTGTATCGGCAAGATATTCGTGACTTTCATGAGTGCGTAAATCGATTGCCTTTGCTCCCGTCACAGTCTGATCTACGATCGAGAAATCTGTCACTTTGTGATTTAGTAATACCTCACCGCCAGCTTGAGTAATGGCTTCAACTAGGGCATTAATCACCCGATCGAAATGTTGGGTTGGATAAAAAGCTCCCTCTTGATAACCTGTAAATAAAATTACCCAAGCGTAGAAAGATAATCGCTCTGGCGGTAATAGGAAATCTGGCCATTGCAGGGCGAGTAATGTTTGAGCGGCTTGAGGTAGTTTGAATTTGTCAAACGCATCTTGAAGCGTACTGTTGAGGTATTTCAGCGCACGATAGACTTCGCTCAGATGTCGGAATAATTCGATCGGCTGAATGGGTGGTGACAAATACCGTAATCCAGCCCGAACCGCATGAATTTCGTTGATAAACTGTTGACAATTTTCGGCAGCTTCGGGAAATAGAGCCACTAATCGCCGCGTCAATTCAGCACTATCGCTCGGAATATCGAGCTTATAATCGGGCATTCGCATTCGATCAAACCCATCTGGATCGAAGCGATTGAAAGTAATAGTTCGATCGAACCCAAGTTTTTTGAGTACTCGATTTACCGTATATCCCTCACCGCAATCCCACACATAATGCAACTGAGCATTAAAAGTGTATTTTTTCGCCATTGTAAAGCTGTGCCCGAACCCACCAGGATGTTCGTGTGCTTCTAGCACTCTTACTGTCTTACCAGCCTTAGCCATCAATGCGCCAAAGACTAATGCTGATAAACCACTGCCTACGATTAAATAGTCTGTTTTCATGGTAGTTCTCAATTCGGTTAGGTATGACTTTGTTTCCATTGAGACATCAGCCGCACAGCCCAGAGACTCAATCCGGCGGCGACAATTGCGCCCAACCATACTGATAGGGTTACTGTCGTGGATATTATTTATCTGCCATCCATATCTATAAAGTAGATCGATAAGCTGAGGAACTTGTGAAGAAATTGGTGCATGATGAGGCTAGAGCTTATAGATCTGTGTCACGATCGATAGTAGTGTTTGGGAAATGAGCCGATGAGAATTCTGGTAGTTGAGGACGATCCGGGAATTGCGCTCCTGCTTGAAACTATTTTTGCAACCCACAAATACGCTGTGGATGTGGCAACAGATGGGCAAGCAGGCTTAGATCTAAGCGATGCTTACGAATATGATGCGATCTTGCTAGATGTCACCTTGCCCAAAAAGGACGGAATCGGTGTTTGTCGAGAGATTCGCGCCAAAGGCAATACCGTCCCGATCTTACTGCTCACCGCCCTCGATTCTGCTGCCGATCGCACCAGAGGCTTGGATGCTGGGGCTGATGATTATTTGGGTAAACCATTCGATCAGAATGAACTACTAGCTAGACTCCGCGCGATATTGCGCCGTAGTCATGCACCCACATTACCAATTCTGACTTGGGGCAGTTTAAAGCTCGATCCCGTCAGTACTAATGTCACTTTTGGCGATCAATTAGTCCCCGTTACGCCCAAAGAATATGCCTTATTGGAGCTATTTCTCCGCAACAACAAGCGCGTATTTAGCTGTAATGCTATTCTTGACCATTTATGGTCTTTCGATACGCCTAGAGAAGATGTGATTCGCACTCACATTAAAGGCTTGCGCCACAAACTCAAAGCTGCTGGGGCAGCAGCCGATTTCATCGAAACGGTATATAACATTGGTTATCGACTCAAACCGTTGGCGAAGCCTCTCGACACGAGCATCGAGTCATCTGGGGCGACGCTGCTAACTGAGACATGGGAGAAATTCAAGGGACAAGTTCACGAGCAAGTCGCGATCTTGGAGCAACTGGCGGTAAGATTTTTCAACCAAGATCTTCAGTCCGATTGGCAAGGTATCGGCAAAAATATCGCCCACTCGCTCACTGGTTCATTGGGATCATTTGGTTTTTCCCTGAGTTCGGAATTGGCGCGTCAAATTGAAAAATTGCTCAGTAGCAATCGAGATTTAACAACAGCCCAAGGGCAGTTATTAGTTTCACTCGTCACCGCTTTGCGCGAAGAACTCGATTCTCCTTCTGCTGAGGCAGATGCTTCGCGAACGGAGAGGCTATTGCTAAGGCAAACGCTCCGCTACCGCCAACGACCGATTGTTACTACCGATTTGTACAGTTTTACACCCGATCTAACGACAGATATTCTCTTAGTTTCGGCAGATCGAGATCTCAATCGCGAAATCCAATCGATGGCAACTGGTCGCGGCTGGAACGTTCAAATTGTACCAACGATCGCGGCGGCAAGATCCCAACTACATCGAGAGCGTACTCACAGTATTTTACTAACTGAGCCTGAGAGCGAACAGACAGCAGCAGTTTTAGGCTTATTAGTTGAAATCAATAGACAAGTGCCATTAGTCCCAGTAATCGCCCTCACCAATCCTGATCGGGTAGATCCAATCGTACAGCAGTTGGGAAACTGGACCAGTGTTTGCCCCACTAAAATTGCCGATCTGATGGCAGCGATTGATCGGGCGATCGCTGAGGCAGAATCAACTCAAACTCATGTATTAGTAGTCGATGACGACCTCAAGATTTTGGCGATTTTACGCGCATTACTATTGCCTTGGGGCTTTAAGATTACTACCCTAGCTGATTCTCAGAAATTCTGGGAGATCTTGCCGATGTGCAAACCAGATCTATTAATTTTAGATGTTGAAATGCCGATCGTTAGTGGCTTGGATTTGTGTAAGTCGATCCGCGATCGAGCCGAGTATGCTAATTTACCAATTATCTTTCTAACCGCCCACACTGAACCAACATTAATTCAACAAGTTTTTGCGATCGGTGCTGATGATTTCGTCACAAAACCAGTCATCGGGCCAGAAATTATTGCGCGGATTACTAATTTGATGGAGCGTCAGCAAGTGCGACGATTAAAAGCTGCCCAATGGCAACGAATCGATGCCGAGCGCGGGAAGTTGGTAATTAAGACGAAAATTCAAGCAGCATTGATGGCGATTAATGCTGCTGTCTCAGCAGATAATACACTCCATGCTCGGCAGAGTCGCACGATCTTGGAGCAGGTCAATATATTATGCCAATTACTGCTCGATCGTCTCTGATGGTAACGTTCGCCACTGCGGATAGTCGATCTCACAAATAGCAATCGCCACGTCACGATGATTGTAATCTCCCAACTAAGATCAAGTAATGGATACTTAACTCTGAATTTATGTACTGTTAAGTTAATATGAAACGTATGGGGTTTTGTATTTCTAATTTTAAGTTGAAGATGTGAGAAACTTGTGAGGGAAAAAACTTAGGAGGCGATCGATAGTTATGTTCGATCGGATAGTTCCCCTGCAATTAAAATAATCTAAGCAATCTAGTAAGTAGCATATGAGTTGCTACCGATGAGCAATTCACACACTTGCTCATCGGTAGTTTGAGTAAAGTCCTCATACCACAAACCGATCCCACCAAACTGTTCAGGGGTTATTAAGCACACCACCCCATCGACTTCAGTTCTCAACTCATTGCAAATATCCAGCGGCGCGACGGGAACGGCGATAATTATTTGCTGCGGGTGCTGCGGTTTGAGCATTCCAATTGCCGCTCGCATCATCGCACCCGTTGACAATCCATCATCTACCAAAATGATAATTCGCTCGCGGATATCTAGCGGCGATCGATCGCCCCGATAGATGAGATCGTGGTGTTGTAATTCCTGAAGTTCGAGATCGGCGACTTGAGCGATCGTATGTCCAGAAATCCGCAACCAATCGAGCAGATCTTCGTTCAACACCTCAAATCCACCAGCGGCGACCGCCCCGATTGCCAGTTCTGGATTTCCAGGCACACCCAGTTTCCGCACCAGACAGATATCCAAGGGCGCATTGAGTGCCTTTGCCACTTCAAAGGCTACTATTACCCCGCCGTGAGGAATTCCAAGCACGAGGACATCAGGGCGATTGGCATATCGGGTGAGTTGACTGGCTAATAATTCTCCCGCCTCAGTGCGATTGCGGAATCGAGTCTCGCTCGTCATCAGTTACACCTCCTGCATGTGTTTTAATCTCGCCGCGTCTTTGCTGTGCATACTCCTTGAGTTGGCGTTCGGCATTCTCAAAGGCATCGCGAATAGCAACGTGAAGATCTTCATGTGTCTGCTGCGCTGACGACTGACGACTAACTCGCATAATTTCGTGACCTCTTGAGCTACTCGTTCTTCACTTTAGAATGTTATTTGCGCTAAGGTCGCAATTTTCTCGCTGCACAGTAGCTCGGATTACCGCTAGCAACTCACCCGACTAACTGCCTGCTGCTGATACCATCAGTCGTGCGTCCGCTCATTTCGCTGGGATATACCTGATAAATGGCAACTACTTCGGCTCGTCCCCAAGAATCGATCCAAGTCCGATTGAGAGCGGGTGAAAGTGTGGGATTAATCTCTTTGATGAGTTGCCAAATCCGCGAGATCTCTGGCTGTTCGGTCAAACGTTTAGCTTGTCCGCTGACAATTACGCTGCGCCAATGCAGGGGATCGTTAACAATTTCTTCGACTTGGAGACAAATTTCTGGACTAGCATCGATGTCATGTGTCTTCATTCCTTCAGTAGTGAACATATAAATTTCTTCACCTTCGAGGTAGTAGTGCATTGGCATCACGTAGGGTTTCCCTTCATGGGTAAAACCAAGATGTCCATACCCCACTTTGCGTAATAGTTCGTAGATTTCTTGGGAACTCATTTCGTCGATATCTAACATAATTATGCTCCTAATGATTCGATCTAGTCATGTTCGATAGTTAGTAAATCGGGTTGAGAATGTCTGTCAATTTTGATTTTGATGCCTTGGGCAAATTCACCTTCGAGATCTTCCACAAAGCCTTTGCTCGCCACTTCAGCTTCCTGAGGACCAGCAAATGGGCCAAAATAATATGTGCATTTAGGCTGTTCTGTAAAAATTTCGATCCACCAAGCTTGACGGCAGGCATTTAGAGCATAAGTCCAAAGATTTAAGATTTTTGTTAATAGTTTGTTATTTAGATTTAGATGAGCTACCAAGGAGCTTAGAGAAAGCCGATCGTTCGGGTGAAGAGTTGGATAGATAGATATAAAAGGCTCATTACTCAATGTCATAGCGTCCGTTCCTTTAGCTAGATAGAACTTAACTTCCACTCTATGACTCAAATCTAAGGAACTTGTGTGGAAGTTAGCTCGGATCGTCTTCACAAGTTCCTCATTTCGATTCTCCAGAGGAGAGGCTATTGCTAGCGCAAACGCTCTGCTACCGCCAACGAATAATCTCAAATTACAGAAATGAGTCGATAATTTCTAACTTCTCCATCTTCCCACAATGCCATCTAGACCGATCTTGTGGCGATATTTAAAACAATCGATGATCGTTTTGGCCAGATTAAATATTTGCACGGATGTCCCCTCGATCGCGTGAGTTTCAATCCCCACACTCAGAGCTAATCCTGACATATACACCGGACGCGCAGAATAATAGTGGGAAGGTGATAATTAAAGTCCATGCCGAGCCATCTACATTGAGCAATTGT
>JANNDQ010000111.1:0-1856 GCA_031387965.1 Chamaesiphon sp. OTE_75_metabat_567 | reverse complement strand
GGCGTAAGTCAGGATTCTGGATACATAAGCTAAAAAACTGTTCTGGTGTGACAGTTAAAGTTGTATTACTGACATCCAGTAACAAAGATTGAGCCTTGATTTCAGTTGAGGGATCTGTAGCGTTCGCGTAGCGTTCACTGTGTGAAATTGCCATAATACCTCCAAGCACTGATGGGAGAAAATTTATGTCACCCTCATTTTATCACCTTGTTAAATTATCTTTCTATTCTCTACTTTCCCTAAATCACATCAGCAAACGTCCTTTCCATCTTGCGAAAATAAGCAATCCCCGTGATCAACAACAGAAAGACTAGCCCTAACGACAAAGAGAACCCCGGCCAATACAGCTTCGATTCGCCTCCCAAAATCGACCAGCGGAACCCATCGATCACCCCCACCATCGGATTCAAAGAATAAATAAATCGCCATTGTTCCGGCACAATACTACTACTAAAGCCCACTGGCGAAATATATAGACCAAACTGCACAATAAACGGCACAATAAACCGAAAATCTCGATACTTCACATTCAGCGAAGCCAGCCACAAACCAGCCCCGATCGAAGCCGCAAAAGCAATAGCCACAAACACCGGCAACATCAAAATCCGCCAACTAGGAACATAACTATACCAAGCCATTAACCCCAGCAAGATAATTCCCGAAATCATAAAATCTACAAAACTCACCACCACCGCACTGATCGGCACAATCAAGCGAGGGAAGTAGACCTTAGAAATTAAATTAGAGTTGCTAATCAAACTATTGCTGCATTCAGACAAAGAATTGGAAAAGAATTGCCAAGGCAGCATCGCCGAAAAAACTAAAATTGGGTAAGGCACACCTTCAGATGGCAACTTAGCCAAACTCCCAAACACAACCGTAAACACCACCATCGTCAGAAATGGCCGAATCAACGCCCACAAAATGCCGATCGCCGTTTGCTTATAACGAACTAAGATATCTCGCCAAGCCAAAAAGTAAAACAAGTCTCGGTAATTCCAGAGATCTTTCCAATACTGCTTTTCCGAACGTCCCGCTTCGATAACTAAAACCGGCTTCGATCCGGGAGTCCGTACATTCATAACTTTAATTTCACTAAAGATATCTTTTACATCCAATCCGTCAGCTTACAAACATGGTACCAGTGGGTATCTTGACGATGTTGCGACGCTTCGGTCTCGACTTTTTCTTTTTTTGGACACAAGTAACCTGCACTACGGCCTCCTCACTGGAAAATAATCACAGGAAAATACGAGGTTGCGAGGGAGAGACTGAGATCTAATGCAGACCATCAAAGCCCACTCCTAACTCAAAAAATAGGGTGAATTTTTAGAAAATAATTTAGACGCACGAAAATCAGCAAAGCGGCAATACTAGTTATTAAAACTTGTAGGCTTGTGAAGCATATCAAAAAAAAAAATACAATACAAGACTTTCCTGAAAATACAATTGTGTTACAGGTACAATCATTAGTCCACGCCAAGTATACCACCCAACATCCAGATAGACAGAAGAAGACTACTAGAGAAATCCAAGATAGGTACTACTCAGATTTCACTGAGTCTTCCTGGGGAAAATCGACTCTTTCGAGCTGCCACAAAATTTGGTTGCCTTCTTTGCGCGCGCGGGAAACAATCCAGTTGCGCCAGACCCAGTGATCCCCGCGACTAGTCACAGCACCAGCATTGATATCCATCAAATCCGCCAATTCTGAGCTAGTAATAAAGTATCGATCGGCAGCAATTTTATCGGCAATATGCAGCGTATCAATCATGTAATGCAGATGGGCGACTCGTTCTTCGCGGGGCAGATTTTCGCTGTCGCTGTGGTGAGAGTGCTCTTCGATCGATTTGTTG
>JANNDQ010000141.1:0-3743 GCA_031387965.1 Chamaesiphon sp. OTE_75_metabat_567 | reverse complement strand
GAAATCGCTCAAGCTCGTCTCAAAGAATATCAAGTCACCGATTGGCAACCTGTTCGCCTCACAAAACTAGCCAAACTCCCCGCCAAGCTGAGATCGATCGGGTATGGCGTTCTCGCCCATGATGACAAAGGTAATCCGGTCAAGATCGACTATTGCAATCAGTCATCGATCATTGAAGACAATATCAAAAGCTTGAATAGCCTAAAACCTGCGGAAAGGTTGAAGATATTTGAGATTATTTTCCCTCAATTTGCCGCTGTAGTTGAAGCCGCTTGGCGCAGCTTTGAAACTAGTTGGACATATCAAGAAGGCTACAATCGCAAATCTTTTCGATTACCTGGTGCAACGAGCAGTAAACAGCGATCGTGGTTGCAATCTTTGATTAACTTGGTGCGGAACTACGAGCCAGATCTACCGTGGTTGGCGAGTTGGTGTGCATATTTAGGCTACTATACCGACTCATTGGGTTATCTATTTGCCGCCGAGATTAATCTTGATGAGGCAGTGGGCAAAGAGATCTTTGAGATTCTGATTGCATCAGCCAAGGGCGAACATGAAATCGGCGCGATGGGGCGGCATGTTGTTCGATCGCTCCTACTCGCAAATCGTCCTGAAGGCTGGGAATTTGTCGAAAAATTCCTAATTGCTGCCCAACGACAAGAGGGCTTGCGCCAATCGATTTTAGAGAGCATCGATGAAGCACATCCGATCGCCTTCCAGCGGATGTTGAAGCTGATTTTGGATGAGAATCTGATTCGGTTTGCCGCGACTTTACGGGCGGTAGATGTGTGGTTTGGCTTCGATCTGGATGTGTTGCAGGAGAAGCAGGCGCGGGTAATTGTGGCGCAGGTGCTGGAGTTTCTGAGTAATGCCAACGAGCAGCAAGCGGGGCTGGCAAGTGATGATGCTCAGACGGTGTATTTGGCTTTGTGGTCGATCGGGTTTACCAATGCTTTAACGGCGATCGAATCGGCAAAATTATTACTTCAACACCCTGAAGCTAGTCATCGATTTGCGACGATTC
Organism: Chamaesiphon sp. OTE_75_metabat_567; assembly: GCA_031387965.1. Lineage (GTDB taxonomy): Bacteria > Cyanobacteriota > Cyanobacteriia > Cyanobacteriales > Chamaesiphonaceae > Chamaesiphon. The sequence goes on along the minus strand of JANNDQ010000141.1, from coordinate 2,719 downwards.
ACTTCTTGGATCAGCTTCGGTTAGATGCCGCAAAATTATTCATACTAACGGCGATCGAAGATCCTGACGATCGAGTGGCATGGTTGGCATTGCGATCAACTCAAAGTAATAGTTACTACTTAAACACTGCCGCGCCAGATACATTCGATCGATTAGTCGCCATGTTGCCTCGGTGGTCGCCCAAGCCCAAGCAATTACCCAAGCTGGTGTGGGATTGGATTTCCTTATCTGGTTCACAAGAACAATTAGTAGCAATCTTATATAGCTATTTGGGCAATCGATCGCCCAAATTGTTAATTCCCTACATGGGTATTTGCGATGCTAGTTATCGCGCTAGTATTGTGGGGCAATTGGCAAGCGTCGAACCAATTGACAGTGAAATTCGCCAAACGTTATTAGCCCTAACTGGAGATTCTAGTAGCTATGTGCAGCAGTTAGTAATGACTGCATTACAAAAATGCCAGATCGAACCAGATGAAGCAACTCATTTAATTGGTTTATTAACCCGCAAATCTAGCGATCTACGCCAAGGAATTTTAGGTTTATTAATTAAGCAACCAGATCTGAATGCGATCGATTCTGCCCAGAAATTACTTGCCGCCAAAGATATTTTACAACGCCAAGCAGGGTTGGAGCTATTAGCTGAATTAGTGAAAGTAAATCGATCGATTGATGAGTGTCAAGCGATCGCTCAGAACTATCAAACCAAGAAGGGTGATAAGCTCACCAATTCTGAAGTGCAACTATTAGACCGAATTTCGGTGCGGGAAGCGCAGCCTGCTACCTTGCGGGATGCTTTGGGATTAGTCAATCTGAATGATTTATACACACCGAAGCCAGTTACTTGTAAAAATCCCGTCGAACTGAATACGGCGGCGGCGAAAAGTACTTTACTCGCGATCGATGAACTGATTCACAAACACAGTCAAACTCCGGTTCAAATCAAAGATTATTCCGGTGAGACGGCTGAATATTTGTTTGGTAATTTAGTTTGGCAATTTCCTTCATTCGATCCTAAATTATCGCGTGATGAAAATTTAGCACAGTTGCCACTAGCTGATGTTTGGGGGAATTGGTATACAGGTAAACGTGTCAAAGACAAAGATGGCTTAGAATTAATTCGGGCTGTTGCACCGCGTTATCAGACTAATAATGAGCGGTATGACTCGACAGAACCGGAACTAGAATTACACGACAAAACATCTGCTTATTACCAGATGCGGAATGTCTTTCATACATCTTTTGGCTCTTTCAACCTGGACTTACGCTATCCAGATTTAGTTACAAAGGTAATTAATTGGCTAATCGATCTGCATGAGCAACCGCAAAAAGTAGACTTCTCACTTAACTTTCTGGCAACAGTTTTGTCATCGTTAGATCCCACTGAATTAGCCGAGAAAATTGCTACTGTGCCGACAACACAGCAGGGTAATTTCTGGGATGTCGAGTTTTTTGTTGATGCTGTCAGAGAGTTTTGTCGATTACTAGGGGAAACTACCAAAGCCGATTTTCAGCGGCGGTGGGACATGATTAGTTGGATGGATGTCAGCGTTTGGCACCGCTTAACTCGATGGGGACGGGCAATTAGTCTCGAAGATGTATCGATCGCTCATCATCACAAATTAGCGAGTTTGGCAGATATTATCTATTACTTAATCGGCGATAGATTCGGTCAGGATATCCCCGATAGTCCGACCATTATTGAGGCAATTAGAACAGATTTCCCCGATCTCCGCTGTCTGACCTCCAAGAAACCTTATGCGGCTTATGGAGAACCTTACCCACCCGCGATCGAAGCTGCAAAACTCTGTCGCGATCGCATCCTCGAAATCGAGTGTCAGCGTGGCGATCTACCCACTGCGGCAACTCCAGCAGCCTTGTCGATCGGCTCTGTCGTTGGGATTCCCACTGTAGTCAAGCTACTCCAAGCACTCGAAACTGCTGGCTTAAAACGGACTTCTAGTTGGAGTGACAAGGGCAAAGGTGCCACCATTAGCCAATTAATGCGCTACAGTTTCCCCAACCTGGGTGAAACTCCGGTGGAATTTGCCCAGCAAGTTCGCGCCGCCAAAATCAGCGAAGAAAAGCTGATTCAACTGGCATTTTTCGCGCCTCAATGGGTGAATTATATTCAACATAGTATCGATCTGCCTGGATTTGCTGACGGTGTATGGTGGATTCAGGCACACACCAAAGATAGCTCCGTTCCTGCCGATGCGCGGGATGTCTACATCGCCCAAATTGGCGAACGCACCCCACTATCAGAAGAGAGCTTGCGCGATGGTGCTGTGGATGTGGACTGGTTCCAACGCGCCTACGCCACCCTGGGCGAGGCGAATTGGAACCGCTTTGATGGTGCCGCTCAGTATGCTTGTAGCGGTGCCGGACATCAACGGGCAAAGCAGTTTGCCAGTGCCATGTTAGGAAAACTGGATCGGAAAGAGCTGATTGATCGAGTCGTCAAAAAACGCCACCAAGATTCTGTCCGCGCCCTCGGACTTTGCCCCCTCGACACGGGCAAAAAACGCGAACCCGACATCCTCAATCGCTATCAAATCTACCAAGAATTTCTCCGCACTAGCAAACAATTTGGCTCCCAACGCCGCGCCAGCGAAAAACTTGCCGTCGAAATCGGCATGGAGAACCTCGCCCGTACCGCCGGATTTGCCGACCCCCAACGCCTGCAATGGGCAATGGAAGCCGTCGCGATCGCCGATCT
>JANNDQ010000124.1:0-2619 GCA_031387965.1 Chamaesiphon sp. OTE_75_metabat_567 | reverse complement strand
TTCTGTTCGCACTGCTCGTAGTGCTGTTCGACGATATTGATCAGCTGGAAATAGAGCGCAAAGGCGCGGGCGGCGCGAATTGCATCTTTGAGATCGAGCTGTTCGATCAGTTGATGAACTGCTTGAGGTAGTGGTTCACTGGCGATCCCATCTGACGAGCACATCTCCCGCAACTGATTGAGGAGATTGACCAATTCTTGTCCGCAAGCATCCCGCAGCACTCGTTCCCACAAGTCTTCGATTACCTTGAGGCGATGGTTCAGCAATAGATTGGATGGAGTAGATACCATCAATTCTGGTTCCGAAAGGTGGGCTAGCGGATGCATATAACAATTGCTCACAGGATGGAGGTGGATGGAAGGTTTTAGGCTTTAGGCTTTAGGTTTTAGGCTTTAGGTTTTAGGCTTTAGTCACGATCCTGGTTTGTTGCAGATACTTCGTCAATTGGGAGATGTAGCACTGGTAATCGATCGCCACGAAATATTTCTTCGCTAGCTAATCCTAACCGTTCTAGCCAACTACCAGCTGTGTTGGCAGTAACAATTGCGACTAACCACGGGGTAGCAGCGAGACTAACGAGTAGAGCTGGAGAGACGATGGGAATACCCGAAGTCGGAGTAGGTGATGCTGACATATCAAGTTCAAAATTCCAGATAGGCTAATTTTAGAAGTTCTGCGCTCTGTTCAAGAGAAATGGTGATATTAAAAGTTGAGCCTTTCCATCATAACCTTTGTTGACAGGTCTGGAAGTTAGTCAGATTGGGAGTTGGGAGTTGGGAGGATCTAAATAGCGGCTGAACTTGCGCCGTCAAGTACTAGTAATAATTCTGCTCTCCCAACTCCCAACTCTTTTCTCCCAACTCTTCTTTTCCCAAAATCAAAAAATAAATATCCAGAATGTTAATCCTGATAGGTAGTTGTGGGTAATTTAAGTAGGAGAGTACATAAACCTTTAAATTATTCGGATCGATATCGATTCTCCACGGGAGACGCGATGCGAACGAGGAGTAGTAAAACCGTCTTCTAGGAACTTTCTCATTCTTGCTTTTGTTTTATCTACCCCACTGTCTTCGCTACTGATTCCTAGTGGCATATTCCAGGCTATGAGTAAAAAATTTATATGCTGAATCGATTAAAAAATCTATTACCTCGTCGAGGCAATGGAGTGGCAATCGAACTTGGTTCTGACCGGATCAACATTGCCCAACTCCAGAAAAAAGGTGCAGATCTAACCCTAAAACATCTTTGTTCCGCTCAAGTTCCCGAAGGAATTTTTGACGAAGGACGAATTGTTAATCCCCAAGAGTTAGGTGACTTAATTCGCACGACGTTAGCTGACAATAAAATCAAGGCGACTCACGTTACTACTTCGGTACCGATGCGAGAAGCTACGATTAAATTAATTCCCTTGCCAGCGGAATTAAACGATCGCGAAGTCCGAGATCTGATCCTCAATCAAGAGGCAGCATTATACTTACCATATCCTCGGGAAGAAGTCGATCTCGACTACCAAAAACTCGATCTAGTCGTAGACGAAGATGGTTTAGATAAAGTGCAAGTGATGCTAGCTGCTACCCGTAAGGAAGTTACCGATAGTTATATCGAAACATTCCAATATGCAGGGCTACCCGTGAAAGTTCTAGAGATTAGCAGTTTTGCAGTCTTGAGAACAATCAAAGAACAACTGCGTCAATTTGCACCACAAGAAGCAGTAGTTTTGATTGATATCGAGTTCGATTGTACCGAAATTGCGATCGTTGTTAATGGTATCCCTCAATTTAATCGGACTGTCCCAATCGGCACTTTCCGACTCCAAGAAGCGCTCAGTAGTGCGATGAATCTGCCAGTGACTAGAAATCTAGAGGCACTCGAAGATATCACCATTCCTGACATTCAAGTTAGTAACTTCGCGACCAACACCCAAGTAATGGAAGGTGTTAATCCAGGGATGGCAGCCATGATGCGGATTCTGGCCGAACTCGCCGATGAAGTCCGCCGCAGTATTGACTTCTACATGAGTCACAACGGCCAAGCACTCAAGCTCGAACAGCTGCTCCTCGCAGGCCCTGGTGGTGGATTAGGCCAACTCGACCTCTTCTTCACCCAACGACTGAGTATTCCAACTACCCAAGTCGATCCCATCGGTGGATTGGGTTTAGAGCCAGAAATGGATATTCCCATCAGTCAACGCCCTGGACTAGGAGTAGTTCTAGGCTTAGGTATGCGCGAGGTATAACAATATGTATAGTATCGATATCAATTTACTAAACGAACGATCTGGATACCAAACAGGTGTCCAGACCGATCTCAGCAGTGCCACAACTGTCGCCCCAGCCAGATACAGCAAAATCCCCATCTATGCTGGGGTCGGAGTAGCAATCCTCGCCCTTTTAGCTACTGGCGGCGGATACCTCTGGTTAGGTCAACAAACCACCCAGCTCGAAGCTAGACAGAAAGACCTCGATCAAAAATTGGGTAGTCTCAAGGCTCAAGATCAGCGGTTGGCCGAACTAAATGGTCAAGTAGCGCAAATTACGGGTGAAACCCAAGCTCTAGCTAGTGTCTTCAATCAGGTGCAACCCTGGTCAGCCGTCCTTCAGGATTTACGCGAGAGCATTC
>JANNDQ010000100.1:0-3733 GCA_031387965.1 Chamaesiphon sp. OTE_75_metabat_567 | reverse complement strand
AATGGTCGGACATACGATCGCAGTTCACAACGGTCGTCAGCACGTCCCCGTCTTTGTTTCAGACCAAATGGTCGGACACAAACTAGGTGAATTTTCACCAACTCGGAACTATCGTTCCCACTCAAAGGGAGACAAAAAATCTGGTAGATAATTCAAAGTTAATTTGAATTTTGGACCCTGGATTTAAAGAGGAAAAATTATGGCGATCGATAACAAAACAGAAATTAAAGCAGTTGCGAAATATATTCGCATGTCTCCCTTTAAAGTGCGCCGCGTACTAGACCAGATTCGGGGACGTTCCTACCGCGAAGCCTTGATCATTCTTGAATTCATGCCCTACAAAGCATGTGAAGAGATTATCAAAGTATTGCGATCGGCTGTAGCCAATGCTGAACATAACAACGGGATGAACCCAGCCAATCTAGTAGTATCTACTGCCTTTGCTGATGGTGGCCCCGCACTCAAACGCTTCCGCCCCAGAGCGCAAGGACGCGCTTACAAAATCCGCAAACCGACATGCCACATCACCGTGGCAGTGGCGGAAACGAACTAGGGAGCATAAAAAAACAACATGGGACAGAAGATTCATCCGATCGGCTTTAGACTAGGCATTACGCAGGAACACCGTTCGCGGTGGTATGCAGATAGCCGACGCTATCCCGAAGTTCTCAAAGAGGACTACATCATTCGCACGCACATCGAGAAAGACGCGACCCTCAGCACAGCAGGAATTTCCAAGATTCGGATCGAGCGCAAAGCCGACCAAATCGAACTCGAAATTCACACGGCTCGTCCGGGTGTCGTCGTTGGTCGTCAGGGCAGCGGGATTGAAGTAATTCGTCAAGCGCTACTCAAGAAACTTGGTACCGATCGTCAGATTCGGATTAACGTAATTGAGATTGCCAAAGTTGACGCTGATGCAGCTCTAATCGCTGAGTTCATCGCCCAACAGCTCTCCCGCCGCGTTTCCTTCCGTCGCGTTGTCCGTCAGGCAATTCAACGGGCGCAACGGGCCGAAGTCAAAGGGATCAAGATTCAAGTCGGTGGACGGCTCAACGGCGCGGAAATCGCCCGAACTGAGCAGGCTCGTGAAGGTAGCGTACCGCTCCACACCCTCCGCGCAGACATCGATTACGCTTCCAAAACCGCAGATACCACCTATGGGATCATCGGCGTAAAAGTTTGGGTCTTCAAGGGTGAGATTATCCCCGGACAAGAAAATCTAGAAGTAGCTAGTGCTGCTCAACCCAAGCGGCGACAGGGCCAACAACAGCGTCGCCGTCAGCAGTTTGAAGACCGCTCTGATGAAGGATAGGAATTGAAAAATGTTAAGCCCTAGAAGAACGAAATTCCGCAAACAACAACGCGGTCGCATGACTGGAATGGCGACCAGAGGAAATGAAATCGCTTTTGGTCAGTATGCCATGCAGGCGATCGAACCATCCTGGATCACCTCCCGTCAAATTGAATCATGTCGGCGCGCCATGAACCGCTACCTCAAGCGTGGTGGCAAGATCTGGATTCGGATTTTCCCCGATAAGCCTGTTACTATGCGCCCAGCAGAAACTCGGATGGGTTCCGGTAAAGGTTCACCTGAGTTTTGGGTAGCAGTCGTCAAGCCAGGTCGAATCCTATTCGAGATTGGTGGTGTTGCCGAAGACGTTGCGCGTGAGTCGATGCGTCTGGCGATGCACAAGCTCCCGATCAAAGTCAAATTTATCATCAAAGCACATTTAGAAGACGAAGCGGATTAAGGTTATGGCTCTGCCAAAAATTGCCGAAGTAATAAACTTAACTGATGAAGAACTAGCGGCTGAGATTATCGCTGTCAAACGAAATCTGTTTGACCTCCGACTCAAACAAGCTACTCGTCGGTTAGACAAAACCCACCAGTTCAAACACAACCGCCACAAGCTGGCGCAGCTGTTAACAGTGGAACATCAACGTAAAACCGCCAAGGTTTAGTCTCCATCCATATAATCAGCCACAGGTAACAAACACACAATGGCAGCAAAAGAACGAGTTGGCATCGTCGTCAGCAACAAAATGCAAAAAACGATAGTGGTATCGATCGAAAATCGTTCCGCTCACTCAAAATACGGCAAAGTAGTTGTCAGAACTAAAAGATACAAGGTTCACGACGAAGAAAACCAATGTAAAGAAGGTGATAGAGTCAAAATTTCCGAAACCAGACCTCTGAGCCGCTCCAAACGTTGGACACTAGCTGAGATCCTCAGCACCAAAGCAACCTAACTTGTGGGAGTTGGAGCGTTCCTAGATTGGGAGTAGAGTTAATTCTCCCCGTCGCCCCCTCTCCTCGTCTCCCGCTCTCCCCCTCCCCTAAAATTATGATTCAACAAGAAAGTTATTTAACCGTTGCCGATAATAGCGGCGCTCGGAAAATTATGTGTATTCGCGTCCTCGGCGCGGGTAACCGTACTTACGGCGGCGTAGGTGACACCATCATCGCCGTTGTCAAAGATGCCACTCCCAACATGGCAGTTAAAAAATCCGAAGTAGTTCGCGCCGTGATCGTCCGCACCAAGCATACAATGCGCCGTGATAGCGGCATGAGTATCCGCTTTGATGACAATGCTGCTGTGCTTGTCAATGCTGATGGCAACCCTAGAGGTACTCGCGTTTTCGGCCCTGTCGCCCGCGAACTTCGTGAAAAAAGCTTCACCAAAATCGTCTCCTTGGCTCCAGAGGTACTCTAAAAAATGGCAAGACAAAAACCAAAAGTCAAGCACCGGATGCACGTCAAAAAAGGCGACACCGTGCAAGTTATCTCCGGTAGCGATAAAGGCAAAATCGGCGAAATCCTCAAATCTTTTCCCGAACTGAGCAAAGTGATTGTTAAAGGCGTGAGCATTCGCACTAAGCACATCAAACCAGCTCAAGAAGGCGAATCTGGTCGGATCGACACATCCGAATCGCCGATTCATAGCTCCAAGGTAATGGTCTACTCGACCAAGCAAAATGTAGCTAGTCGGATTAGTTACACTGTCAACGCCGAAGGTAAGAAGGTGCGGATGTTGAAGAAAACTGGTGAGATTATCGACTAAATAGTTATTTGTAATTAATTCATAACTATTTTCCGGCGGAAAGGCTCCGCCAACAACTGTTCTCCTGACCAAGCCCAGGAACATACATAAATCAAGATCATGGCACAACAACTCAAAACTAAATATCAAAAAGAAATTACCCCCAAGCTGATGGAGCAATTTGGTTATACCAACCTGCTGCAAGTGCCTAAGGTAATCAAAATTACTGTTAACCGAGGTCTAGGTGAAGCAGCTACTAACGCTAAAGCGCTGGAATCTTCGATCGCCGAAATCGCTAAAATCACTGGTCAGAAGCCAGTTGTGACCCGCGCTAAAAAAGCGATTGCCGGATTTAAAATCCGGGCTGGAATGCCAGTCGGTGTAATGGTGACACTTCGAGGCGATCGGATGTATGCCTTCCTCGACAGATTCATCAATCTCACCCTGCCCCGGATTCGAGATTTCCGAGGCATCAGTCCCAAGAGCTTTGACGGTCGCGGTAACTACAGTATTGGGATTCGCGAGCAACTCATTTTCCCGGAAATCGAGTACGACCAAATCGACCAGATTCGCGGGATGGATATCTCGATTATCACCACAGCCGATAACGACGAAGCCGGACGCGCACTACTAAAAGAAATGGGAATGCCCTTCCGTACAAGTTAACCCTTATACACAACGGCAGCAAT
>JANNDQ010000090.1:0-2557 GCA_031387965.1 Chamaesiphon sp. OTE_75_metabat_567 | reverse complement strand
GTAGGGGTTAGGGGTTAGGAGTTAGGCTTTGGGCTTTAGGGGTTAGGCGTTAGGCGTTAGGCTTTGGAATCTTAGTGAAAGAATGATGGACACTTTCCACTACCTGGATCTCAGCCCATTTTTTGAATATATGTACGTGTTTTTTTCACTTTGAATATAATGCTTAATTCTTCAATAGTCACAGCAGCTTCACTAAATAGTTATTTAGCAGCGGGATCGACAGTTGACCTCAAGATTATCGATTGTCGGTTCGCGCTTGGCGATCCTGATTTGGGTAGACAGCAGTATCAAACCGCTCATATTCCTGGTGCTGAATATTTGGACTTGAATCGAGATTTATCGAGTCCAGCCCAGGTGCATGGGGGTAGACATCCACTTCCAGACGATCGAGTCTTGGGAGCCAAATTAGCGGCAATGGGGATTAATGCTGAGACGTTGGTTGTTGCTTATGATGACTCGCGGTTTGCATTTGCAGCGAGGTTGTGGTGGTTATTACGCTATTACGGACACGATCGTGTCGCCATCCTCGATGGTGGTTACAGTAATTGGGTCAAAGCTGGTTATGCTGTCACAGCAGATCGACCCGAAGTGACTACTTCTGGCAACTTTCAGCCCCAAATCCAGTCAAACTGGACTGTCGATATCGATCGGGTTAGAGCGATCCAATCCTCACCCGCGCACTTACTCATCGACTCCCGCGAACCCGATCGATATCTGGGCAATACCGAACCGATCGATCCCGTCGCCGGACATATCCCCTCTGCGGTCAATTATCCCTGGCAAGGCGTGTCTACCCCCGAAGGCTTTGCTTTACCTATCGAGTCACAACAACAGCGTTGGAAGGCAATTTCGCCCAATCTAGAACCAATTGTTTATTGTGGTTCGGGCGTGACAGCCTGTGTCAATTTATTTTCCCTGCATTTGGCTGGAATTGAACCAGCCAAGTTGTATCCAGGGAGCTGGAGTGATTGGTGTTCTTATCAAGTCTAACGCTCGCTCAACCGCTCGGCTTCAGCCACCCGTTCGATAATTGTGGTCGATACCATCGCTGCCACCAATTGTTCTGGAACCACTGCAAAGGGCAACCGATGTAAGTCAGAATCAACTTGACAAGCTAATGTCGCGGCATGATGTAATTGAGAGATCGTAATTTCACTCAAACCCAAATCTGCTAGCGTTTTTGGCAACCCAATTTCGGTATAAAAATCAAGTAACTGTGCTCTAGCGGTTGCGGCTAACTGGTCGCCCTGAAGCATTTCCTGGAGTCTCAATTGGACTAAAATGCCGTATGCCACTTTTTCGCCATGTAAGGCGTGATGACTGCCAGGGAGATGTGTGAGACCATTATGCACAGCATGAGCAGCTACGGTGCGGCACTGGGCACCGCCTAGCCCGCCGATTACCCCTGCGAGCAAAACGCTGGCATCGACCACTTCCTCCCAGTCTGCGCTACCTGGCTGGGCGATCGCAATTGCCGACTTTTGGAATAAAATATCTCTGAGTACTCGCGCCTGTTGGACTGCGGCGATGAGTAGAGTCTGGGATGAATGACCGCTACTGACTGAAGCTTCATACCATTTGGCGATCGCATCACCGATTCCAGCTATTAGCATTCTGGGTGGTGCTGTAGCGACGATCCCATAATCTAGGATTAATAAATCTGGACATTGAGCCAGGCTGACATCATACAGAAATGCCCCCGACTCAGAGTAGATATTTGATAATGCCGTCCAAGCGGCACAAGTAGCTCCAGTAGTGGGAATCGTCACGATCGGTAACTGACAGCGATGGGCGACTAATTTGGCAGTATCGAGGCATTTTCCCCCACCAATCCCGATGATCAAATCTGCTTGATGTGCTGATGTGGCTTGAATTAACCGATCGAGACTAGTCTCACAACAGTCTGGAGTATAGTTGATCTGGGCGATTTCCAATTCGGGTCGGTCAACTAATACCTGCAATTGACTCAGAGCTAAACTGTGTTTTCCACCAATTATCAGCGGACGTTGACCCAGTTTGAGGATATATTCAATCCCCTCTATGAGCGCGTGTTTACCCCGCAGCACCCGCGCCGGCGCAACAGATAAAGAAATCATAGTAGGATGACTAGTCATGACGATCGACCTGTAAATTAGCTAATGAAAACGAGGCGAAAACGCAGCGAGGAGAAGATATTAGTTTAACTACTCCCAACTCTTTTGGCATCAACCCCAACTGTTACAGTTCTTGACGAGATCGCGATCGCGATCGAGCAGGGTGGTACTATGACGAAAACCCTATTACGAGTAGTTTTATGGCAGAAAAATTAACTGGCAAAACACCAATTTTTGGTGGCAGCACTGGTGGTTTACTCAGCAAAGCTGATGTAGAAGAAAAATACGCGATTACTTGGACTAGTCCCAAGCAACAAGTATTTGAAATGGTTACTGGTGGCGCAGCGACGATGGTATCTGGGGAAAACCTCTTATACATGGCACGGAAAGAACAGTGTCTCGCGCTGGGAACCCAATTGCGTAAATTCAAAATCACTGATTACAAAGTTTATCGCATCATGCCT
>JANNDQ010000087.1:0-3201 GCA_031387965.1 Chamaesiphon sp. OTE_75_metabat_567 | reverse complement strand
GATCGGCGAACTCAAACCCCTGGCGATGGATAAAGTCCAATTTCAAGTCGAGATCCTGCCTCAAACTCCCAATACCACAGGCGCAGACAGTATCTCCTTCCACTTCAGCCCCAATCCCGGCGAACCGCTCCAATCCCTCGCCGCCACCGCCTCCGGTGGCGAAATGAGCCGCTTCCTCCTCGCCCTCAAAGCCTGTTTCTCAAATAATGGCGGTGCAGGTACGCTGATTTTCGATGAAATTGATGCAGGCGTATCGGGAAAAGTTGCCCAATCGATCGCATCTAAACTGCATCACCTCAGCCAATCCCAGCAGATTCTCTGCGTCACTCACCAGCCGTTAATTGCAGCAATGGCCGATCGACATTTTCGAGTCGCTAAACAGACTATCAATCAAGATTCTGGCAGCTCTGAACAAGAACGAACGATTGTCCGCATTGAGGAGCTACATTCTCAGCAGCAACGCCGGGATGAGATCGCTCAAATTGCCGGAGGACAATCAGCCCAAGAAGCGACCTCGTTTGCAACATCGTTGCTATCCCAAGCAAAGACGAGGAAAAAGGCAAGCAAACAAAGTCAGAAGCTGTGATTCATGAAAAAAAGATTACCATAAAGTAAAGATTCCTTTTTTAGAGAGTACTTTGACGTGAAAGTGAAAAATGGGCAAATTATTATCACGGCTGTCAAAATCCAGAGAACTGATACAGTCCGAACTAAATTAGCAGCTTTAGGGATTACAGAACAAGATATTCTGGATGCAGTAAGTTGGGCACGACAGCCTGACAGTAAGGGGCTATGACACGCCCCCGCAAAGCAGAGGCTCCGAAAAGTTTATGCTTGTATTGAAGTTCCCCGATCGATAGATGTTTGTGATAGATAAATTGGCCGCTAGTTTCGATCGCGTCTTGAGTGAATTAAATCAAACGCTCCATTCTGACGAACAATTTACGCTCCGATTTCAGGGAGAGGTTAGCCAGTTTACGCGGTTCAACCATGGACGAGTACGACAGACAGGGAGCGTTCAAGATGGCAATCTCCAGCTGAAATTAATCTCCAACCAGCGCAGTAGTTCGATCGACTTTCCATTTACAGGAGATCTAGAGATCGACCTACCTCAATTACAATCAGCTCTGGAGTCGCTGCGAGTAGAATTACCCCAGTTACCCGTCGATCCTTATCTGATATTACCCACAGGCACAGCTACCAGCCACGAGATATCCAGTGGGAACCTATTACTAGCGGCTGAAGTGGTGGGAAGTTTATTACCTGTGGTTCAGGGCTTAGATTTTACTGGCTTGTATGCGGCGGGGACGGTAATTTGTGGTTACGCCGATAGCAATAATCAAAAGCATTGGTTTGCAACAGAGTCTTATACTCTCGACTACTCCCTATTTACTACTACTGGGCAGGCGGTCAAAGGAACTTTAGCTGGTAGTGAATGGGATCATGCAGCTTATCAAGCCAAAATCGCCGACTCAACAACTCAACTAGCCCAGCTAGCCCAACCCTTGAAGACGATCAAGCGGGGTAAATATCGCACATACCTAGCTCCAGCGGCGACTGCTGACCTCTTGAGCATGTTGTCTTGGGGGGGAATTAGTGAAGCGGCATTACAGCAGGGGAGAAGCTGTTTTGGGGCACTCCAGCGGGGCGAACAGTATCTATCAGAGCGACTGACGATCTCGGAAAACTTTCAGCGCGGCTTGGTACCAAGATTTAATGAATTGGGCGAAATTGCGCCAGCTACCCTGACCCTAATTGATCGCGGTCGCTTGGCAAATACGCTAGTCAATTCACGGACAGCGAAGGAGTATCAAAAACCAGCCAATGGTGCGAATCGGGGCGAATCGCTCCGCTCGGCAGAAATCAGTCCGGGCACGCTTACACCCGATCGAATTCTGGCAGAATTAGATACCGGACTATACTTATCCAATCTTCATTATCTCAACTGGAGCGATCGATCGACTGGTAGAGTAACGGGAATGACTCGCTACGCCTGTTTCTGGGTCGAAGGGGGTGAGATCATTGCGCCGATCGCCAATTTACGCTTTGATGAGAGTCTGTACCGTTGTTGGGGCGAAAATCTGTTGGCGCTGACTAATAGCTTGGACTTTATTCCCGATGTCGATACTTACGGCAGTCGTCAATTGGGTGGTAGTTGTGTACCAGGGTTATTAGTCGCAGACTTTACTTATACGCTTTAGGGTACTTGTTTGGGTGGGCGGTGAATGATAGGAAGAGAGTTTTTTTAATTATTCAACCCTGAATCGCTAGGTATTGGAGCGATTACCAATTAGTTTGGGCACAATAACTAAAGTCATTGCTGGCAAAGTTCGGATCGAAAAATTGATGTCACAACTGGAAGACAGGTTCACAATTAAGTTCTGGGGGGTGCGGGGCAGTATTGCCTGTCCAGGTGTCTCAACGGTGAAATATGGCGGCAATACACCTTGCGTGGAAATGTTAGTAGATGGCTATCGGCTGATTTTTGACGCGGGGACAGGGATTCATGTATTAGGACAATCGCTATTGCGGCAGCTGCCAGTGAGTGGACATCTTTTTTTCTCTCACTCCCACTGGGATCATATTCAAGGATTTCCCTTCTTTTCTCCTGCATTTATGGAAGGGAGTGAATTTGATATTTATGGTGGGGAGATTCCGCATGGCGTGACGATCGAACATCGTCTGCACGATCAGATGACCCAGCCCAATTTTCCAGTACCATTACAGGTGATGGGTGCTAATCTGCGGTTCCACAATCTTGAATATGGTGACGAAATTAGTCTGGGTGATGTAACTGTTACGACAGGAGCATTAAATCATCCTGGCGGTGCGATGGGATATCGAGTTAGCTGGCAAGATTATGCTGCTGCTTATATTACTGATACGGAGCATTTTAGCGACAGGCTCGATCGCAATGTGCTTGCATTAGCCGATCGAGCTGATGTCTTGATTTATGATTGTACTTATACCGATGAGGAGTATCATCATCCCGACACTAGTAAGGTGGGATGGGGACACTCGACTTGGCAAGAAGCGGTGAAAGTTGCCACGGCTGCTCATGTGAAAAAGTTGGTGATCTTCCATCACGATCCCAGCCATGATGATGATTTTATGGCAAAAATCGAGGCTCAATCTACCCAAGTTTTTCCAGAATCGATCGTTGCCCGCGAGGGGATGAAAATATCAGTTAATTAATAATTA
>JANNDQ010000082.1:0-2221 GCA_031387965.1 Chamaesiphon sp. OTE_75_metabat_567 | reverse complement strand
GAATTATTACCTGGAGTACCGGGCACGTCAGACTGCGCAGATTAGCGATCGCAACTTGCCAGAAAACAGTCGGGTGCTGGGTACGGATGTTGTTTCAGCACCGTATACCCCGCCGATTGCTCGACCTGCGATTTTGCTACTGGCAGGCGACCCAGATGGAGATAGCAGCGTTCTCGGCAACGGTGATGATTATGAAGAAACAGACACCACCGACCCAACCTATCCAACAGATTTCAGAATCGATGTTAGCGGAATTGATGGTTCCAAAGCAGATGTCCGCATTCGCTATGGGGTTAACAGTAAACCCGATCCCTCAATTCGCCCCTGGCCTGCCAGCCCCGATCGCCAATGGCAAAGTCCAGATATTGAAATCCGCAATGCTCGCAATGCTACTAATTCAGCATGGTTTAACGTTCCCTGGGTTGGTAACTCCAATACAGTCGTAGCACGAGTGAAGAACAACGGAACGCTGGCTGCTCCACAAGTGCGAGTTAATTTCTATGTAAAAAACTACAACATTGGTGGATCTCCTGAGACCTTCCTGGGTTCAGATGTGAGAGATATTGCAGCAGGTACAACTGTCGAGTTCACAACTAGCTGGACTCCTCCAAATGAAGGACATTACTGCATTGTTGTCCGAATTCCACTTTACCAGCTTCCAAGTAATCCAGCAGTTGTGGAAATGACCGAGTTGAATAATTTAGCACAGTCTAACTACGATCGCTTTATTTCACGCACTGCATCTCCTGCCTCCCGTGAGGTTACAACGGTAGAGGTTGGCAATCCTTACGATAAACCCACCCGTGTATTTATCCGTGCAGGACAGACGAATCCCTTCTATCGCACCTATCTCGAACATATCGCTTTGAAGCTAGAGCCTGGAGAAACGCACTCGGTTAAGGTAATGTTCGAGTCCTTGCTCAATCCTCATCCAGATAGCCCGATTCCTTTCGCTGCTGCTATCGATTATGATTACGAACTGGAGCAGCAATATCGAAAGATTCCCAACAATGTAGGAATTTATGCACTGATTGAAGATCCGCGAGATGAGCGACTGCATACTACTCAAATGTTAGGGGGCGCTCAAGCCCAGATCGCCACAGCACGCGCTACCAAAGTTCAAGATTTTGGTGTAAAGGGAAATCGAGCTACTGGAACCGTAGTTACTCTTGATGATGGTAGTCCAGTTGTAAATGGTAAAGTCATTATCATTGTCACGCTAGACAAAGGTGATTCGCAGAGAAAGACTTACATAGATGCAACAACGTTGTCTGATGGAAAGTTCTCCGAAATCCTACCTCCAGGCTGGACTGAAGTAGAAGCTTACTACAACCCCGATCAAGAGTATGCTGATAGTTCTAGCAAATCTATTACCCAACAAAAATCAGGCTGTTCGCTGGCAATCGTTTGGCTATTGGTCTGTGTAGGGCTTTTAGCTTTAGGGCTACTTATCTGGTGGTATATTAACCACAGATCCTAATTTAAAAATCAACCCTTTCACGTATGTTAGGGGTTGAAGTTCGCTCGCGGGATCTCGGATATCCACTCTCTCATCATCAAGCTAAAATAGAAAGGCACAGTTGAAACGAGGGCAAGTCCTATGGCAGTTCGCCAACGACGTTACAGTAAAGAAGAGTTAGCTAGGCGCGGGCAAGAACTCTATGAGTCTGGCATTCAGCAGCAGGTCGAAACAGGTAACGATGGGAAAATTGTGGCGATCGACATCGAAACCGGAGATTTTGAGGTCGATGAAACAGTTGTCGGAGCAACCGAACGGCTATTTGAACGCCATCCCGATGCTCAACCTTGGGGAATTCGGATTGGGCATCGCGCCGTTTATCATTTTGGGGCACGGAGTCTGAAAAAGCCATGATGCAGGGGGTCGTAAATTTGCGTCGTGAAGCAACCTTTTCTCTAGTGGTCGGAAATTTAGATGGACAGAGGCAATTTATCAATACTGTGATTGACACTGGATTCGATGGATTTCTGTCTCTACCCGCTGACCTGATTAACCGCCTTGGGCTACCTTTCGCTTGCACACCGACCGGATCGAGTCGATCGGTTGAATTCAAAAAGTTACTAGTGGCGGGTGAAGCGGGGTCGTTATACGGCTTTGTTTCCGGGTTGTGACAGTCGATAAATGTTGTCGGTGAGTGTTAAAAGTTCAGTGAGAGATCGCAAATGATTCAGACGTTGTATCTCGTGAGGCATTGTCAGGCAG
>JANNDQ010000075.1:0-2012 GCA_031387965.1 Chamaesiphon sp. OTE_75_metabat_567 | reverse complement strand
CTGGTTTGAGCGAAAAGCAAAAAGAAACGCTCAACGCCAACCTCGAAAATTTCACGATCACTTCTACCGATGATACCTTCAATGAAGGTGGCGATCGCTACAACAATGGTTATTACTAACTGATAAGTTATCGATCTTCACCTCCCACCCAGCTCTAGGGTGGGATTTTTTGTGTCATCCATCACAGATAATGGGAGTTAGGTCTTAGGTCTTAGGCTTTAGGACAAATACTCCAGACCATCTATATTTCTCGTATCCTCCACACTTATGGCTTTACTAACTAACTTTGATGTCATTGTTGTGGGGGCGGGAGCGGCTGGATTGTATTCAGCATTGTGTCTGCCAGCCTCGCTCAGGGTTGCGATCGTCAGTAAGGCTAGTTTACCCCTATCCGCGAGTGATTGGGCGCAAGGCGGGATTGCCGCCGTGGTAGATCCTCAGGATTCTGTAGACTGGCATATTGCCGATACTTTGCGGGCAGGAGCGGGACTATGCGATCGAGCTGCGGTAGAATTTTTGGTAACTCATGCGGCTAGGTGTATTGATTCGCTCGTCGATCTGGGGGTAGGATTTGACAGAGTGGACGAGAAACTAGCTTTGACGCTAGAAGCAGCTCATTCCCGTCCGCGCGTACTGCACGCGGCAGATACAACAGGGAGAGCGTTAGTTAGTACTTTAGCCGATCGTGTTTTAGCTCGATCGAATATTACCGTATTTACAAATGCTTTTGCTTTGGATTTGTGGCTAGAAGCGGGAGTATGTCGCGGGATTAGTCTTCTATATCAGGGGCAAATTAGCTGGGTGTCAGCCACAGCCGTCGTCTTAGCAACAGGTGGCGGGGGGCAGGTGTACGCTCAGACTACTAATCCAGAAGTCAGTACTGGCGATGGAGTGGCGATGGTACATCGAGCTGGCGGAGTATTGCGAGATCTTGAATTCGTCCAGTTTCATCCGACGGCACTGACAAAGGCTGGGGCACCAAGATTCTTGATTAGTGAGGCAGTACGCGGTGAAGGTGCTCATTTGGTCGATGATACTGGTTATCGGTTTGCTTTTGACTATCATCCGGCGGGAGAGCTTGCACCTAGAGATGTTGTTAGTCAAGCAATTTTTAGTCATCTACAAAAACACAGTCCAGAACCAACAAAAGCTTGTGTCTGGCTCGATCTCAGCCCGATTCCTGAAGCCCAAATTCGCCATCGGTTTCCGAATATCATCCAAGTTTGTCAGCATTGGGGAATTGATATCTTGCATGAGTTGATTCCAGTCGCTCCTGCCGCACATTATTGGATGGGTGGAATTGAGACAGATCTGGTTACGCAGACTAGTATTCCTGGAGTTTATGCAGTTGGGGAGACTACCAGCACAGGCGTACATGGAGCCAATCGACTGGCGAGTAATTCGCTACTCGAATGTGTGGTGTTTGGGGCGCAACTAACTAAAATCTCGATCGAACCTCGGTCATTATCAGAGTTAGAAATCGACCCAGAATTAACTGATAGCTCATGGTTAGATTGCTGGATTCAAAGATTAGACAAAAATACAGAAAACTGGGTCGATAGAGTCCAATTAATCCGACGAGAATTACCCGATTTGATGTGGCAAGCTGCCGGAATTTGTCGCGAACAAAGTAGCATCAGAATTGCGATCAATCAAGTCAAAGTTCTCCAATTACAATTTGATAATTTAGCCATTAGTCAACTACTTATTAATCTAACACCGTTACAATCTGGCAAATTACCCACAGAGATATCTGAGCAAGATCTTTGCACTTGGGGCGAAACTCGGAATCTATTAGAAATCGGGATGCTGATCCTTACTAGTGCCTTAATCCGAACTGAAAGTCGGGGTGGACATTATCGGACTGATTTTCCCGCGATCGACCCAAGCTGGCAAATACACTCGATCGTGCAGCGAGATCGGTGGTTTAAGTCAGAATCGATCAATTAAAATTAGCGACTATGGTAAGTAAGATTATCACTGTTAGTCCAGCCTCTGACTCTACGACCATT
>JANNDQ010000062.1:0-1880 GCA_031387965.1 Chamaesiphon sp. OTE_75_metabat_567 | reverse complement strand
TAATAACTCTACTCGTTTATCGTCGAGTATCCCTGTCTCAACTAACTGATGATATTCTGCGATTGTCCACTTGGCGGTAGTCACTGTCATAGCCGAATTTCCTCAAACTCTACCTTATTTTAGCAAGTGCGCGATCTTTATTGGTACTGTGGGAAATCGATCGAGTCTCAAACTATCGAATTGGGTATTTACGATCCTGGTTTGTTATATGGGGCAACAGTTTTTACAACGTTGAGAGCTGATGCTGAGGATATTTATCAGCTGCATTATGACAGGTTAGAATTGTCGATCGAGGATCTCGGCTGGTGTCAACCGGATTGGAGTCAAGTTCGATCAGGTGTAGAATGTCTAGCACCAGCATTTCCCGTCTTGCGAATTGCGATCTTTCCCGACGGACGCGAATTAATTATTGGACGTGAATTACCGCCTAACTTGGCTAGTTGGCAACAGGAGGGCGTAACGGCAATTATTGCTGATCGACAATTAACGCGCTCCCTGCCCCATCACAAAACCGGAAACTATCTGGCTCCCTGGTTAGCGCTCCAGCAGGCGCGAAATAGTAATATTCAGGAAGCGATTCTTACAAACGATCGCGGTGATTGGCTCGAAACTACCACTGGAAATCTCTGGGGTTATCGAGATAGGTGCTGGTATACACCGCCATTGAGTGCTGGCATCTTGCCAGGGATCATGCGATCGCAGATCATCTCACTCCTCCGCCAAAATCATCAACCAGTCACTGAGATTGAATGGAACGCAGAATGGGTCAAAGATTTGGAGTCGATCGGCTATAGTAATTCGGTAATCCACCTGGTTCCGATTCGTACTGTGATCGCTCCTGTGGGTAGACTAGAGTATACAGTTCAAGATTTATTCAAAATACCCTATCAATAAGATGAGAGAAAGGTTAACATAAGTTAATAGAACGATAACATACATTAAATTATTGCTGATGTGCGCTGGTCGGAGGCGCAATCACTAGACTACTAATATAGGAGAACATTTCGAGTGAATAACAAGCGGTGGAGAAATGCCGGACTGTACGTCCTGCTGGCGGTTGTAGCGATCGCTCTGGCAACTACATTTTTAGAAAAGCCCGCCCCAGCCCAAAAATCTTTGAAATATAGTCAGTTTATCCAAGAGGTAAAACGTGGCGAAATTGAGAATGTCGGACTGAGTGCAGATCGCAGCAAAGCATTGGTACAGGGTAAAGATGGTACTAAAGCGATCGTCAACCTACCTCCCAATGACAACCAATTAGTCAGCATTCTCACTGATAATGTCAAAGGAAATATCTACGTTTTGCCTCAAAATGAGGAAAGTGTTGTGTTCCGAGTCTTGAGCAGTTTGTTCTTCCCAGTACTTTTACTGGTCGGTCTATTCTTCCTGCTCCGTCGTGCTCAGAGTGGCCCTGGTAACCAAGCGATGAACTTTGGTAAATCCAAAGCCCGTGTTCAAATGGAACCTCAAACCCAAGTCACTTTTGGTGACGTTGCTGGGATTGACCAAGCTAAACTGGAACTCAACGAGGTTGTAGACTTCCTCAAAAATGCCGATCGTTTCACCGCACTGGGTGCGAAGATTCCTAAAGGTGTTCTCCTGGTCGGCCCTCCAGGTACAGGTAAAACCCTCCTCGCGCGAGCTGTGGCTGGCGAAGCTGGTGTACCATTCTTCAGTATTTCTGGTTCAGAATTCGTCGAAATGTTCGTCGGTGTGGGTGCATCCCGCGTCCGTGATTTGTTTGAGCAAGCAAAGGCTCAAGCTCCTTGTATCGTCTTTATTGATGAAATCGACGCAGTGGGTCGTCAACGGGGCGCAGGACTCGGCGGTGGTAATGATGAGCGGGAACAGACCCTCAACCAATTACTGACCGAGATGGA
>JANNDQ010000016.1:0-2082 GCA_031387965.1 Chamaesiphon sp. OTE_75_metabat_567 | reverse complement strand
GGGCCATAATAAGCAGACGCATACTTGGCTGAATAAGCCATAATCGCCACATCTGTAAAACCATGTGCATCTAAGCCGCGCCGAATCGCCCCAATCCGTCCATCCATCATATCTGAAGGGGCAACCATATCGCACCCTGCCTCAGCCTGGGAAACCGCCATCTTGACCAGAATTTCGACAGTTGGATCGTTAAGAATTACTCCATGTTCATTAATTATACCGTCGTGTCCGTGAGTAGTAAACGGATCGAGTGCAACATCGGTGATGACGATCGTGGTTGGAGTTTGGGCTTTAATTGCTCTGACAGCTTGCTGTGCTAACCCTTCAGGATTATAGCTTTCAGTACCATTGTCATCTTTTTTCGCTTCGGAGACAACTGGAAAGAGGGCGACGGCTTTGATGCCCAATCGATCGAGTTCAGCAATTTCCACCAACAGGAGATCGAGGGTATAACGGTAACAATTAGGCATCGAGACGATTTCTACCCGCTGATTTTCACCTTCCATCACAAACATCGGATAAATCAAATCGTCAACACTGAGTTTGGTTTCGCTGACGAGACTGCGAATGCTAGGATTGCGGCGGAGCCGACGGGGACGCTTGGTGAGGGAGAGTTGAGGATCGACGGGAGAATTTGATGGAGTCATGTGAATGAGTAGATCGCAGTAGCCACTGATTATAGGTGCTTTGGGTCTGTCCAGGGAGAAAGGTTACGGATTGTGAATCTGTCCTGCTCTTGTTCCGAGTTGCTAAATTGAAAGCAAGAACCCCGACTTCTGGGAGAAGTCGGGGTTCTATCCCCACCCGAATCTAAATAATCGGTGCAGCAATTTTCCAACTACTACTATCAGCAGCAAAAGAAGTGAGCGTAATCGAAACCACAGTAGCACCATCCATCTGCCATACAGCTAACGAATTATCATTACGCCAGAGGATATCAACTTTACCGTCACCATTGTAATCATCGATCGCAGTGATATGATAGCCATAAAACAAAACAATAATTCCAATATGCCGCAACCAGCGCGAATCACATTTAACCTAGAAGTAATGGGTGGTAAACCTTGTATTCGAGGGATGCGAGTTACCGTTGGTACTATAGTAGGGCTAGTAGCCTCTGGACGATCGATCGAGGAAATCTTACAAGCTTATCCTTATCTAGAAGCGACTGATATCTACGAATCTCTATCCTATGCCGCTTGGCGAGTTGAGGAGATCGAAGTGCCCCTAGCGGTGACATGAAGATCCTCATCGATATGAATCTATCTCCAGACTGGGTAGATATGTTTACAGATGCAAGTATAGAGTCTGTTCACTGGTCGAGTATTGGCGATCCGGCGGCAAAAGATACCGTACTGATGGCATATGCTCAAATCAATGATTATGTTGTGTTTACAAACGATTTAGATTTTGGCACACTACTAGCAATTCAACAAGGAAACTTGCCTAGTGTAATTCAAATCCGTACCCAAGATTTACTACCTACTAAGATCGGTAATTTAGTAATCGCAGCATTACAGCAGTTTAGATCGGAATTGACCGCAGGAGCTTTGGTAACAGTCGATAGTTCGCGGTTAAGAGTAAGAATTCTGCCGATTGGCAAAGGCTAGGAAACCATATCAGAATTCGATCGAGAAATGAGCATAATTCCACCATTATTGCTGCAAGAACCCCACCTTGGAAAAGTCGGGGTTGTGTCCTCACCAGCAGCACAGTTGTGATCGAATCTAGAGAATAGGTGCAGCAATTTTCCAACTACTACTATCAGCAGCAACAGAAGTTAATGTACTAGAAGCAACGGTAGATCCATTCATCTGCCACACAGCTAACGAATTATCATTACGCCACAGGATATCGGATTTGCCGTCACCATTGTAATCATCGACTCCAGCAGTTTTCCAGCTCCGATCCAGCGATGGAGTGGAAGTGAGGCTGCTAGATGTGATGTTGGAACCATTCAGCTGCCAGAGTGCAACACTCTCATCATCATTACGCCAGAGGATATCGGCTTTACCATCGCCATTGAAGTCACCAGTCCCATTAATTTTCCAATCGCTGGAAAGTTTGGAAACCAGGGTAGAA
>JANNDQ010000795.1:0-6493 GCA_031387965.1 Chamaesiphon sp. OTE_75_metabat_567 | reverse complement strand
ATTATCCCCTGCTGCCGCTCAGACAGCCATTGCTGGACTACAGGGAAAATTACGACAACCGATCGGGCAGTTGCGATCGCAAGCCTTAGATTTACTGGCGGAGATTGAGGCGAGGATCGATTTTGAGGAAGATTTACCACCGTTGGATGTAGATGATGTCTGCGGGAAATTAGCCTCATTAGCGTCCGAAATTGGACAGATTGTGGCGACAGCCGATCGCGGGGAGTTACTGCGGAGTGGTCTGAAGGTCGCAATTCTCGGACAGCCAAATGTGGGCAAGTCTAGTTTACTCAATGCTTGGAGTCGGAGCGACAGAGCGATCGTCACACCCCTGCCAGGTACCACTCGCGATGTCGTCGAATCTCGATTAGTCGTCGGCGGAATTCCCGTGCAGGTACTAGATACTGCCGGAATTCGGGATACCAGCGATATCGTCGAACAGATTGGGGTAGCGCGTTCCCGTGCGGCTGCTCAAGCAGCAGATTTGGTATTACTGACGATCGATGCTCAAGTCGGTTGGACGCAAGTAGAAACCGAACTATATGCCCAAATCGCACCAATTACGACGATCGTGGTGATGAATAAAGTCGATTTAGTCAAAGCATCTCCTACTCTAGATCTACCCGCAGGAATTAGTGCGATCGTCGAAACTGCTGCGGCTAGGGATCTAGGTATCGACAATTTAGAAACGGCTATTTTGAAGATTATCGCTGGCGGACACCTCCACGCCGCCAACACTGACATCGCGATTAATCAACGTCAAGCAGCGGCGCTGATTCGATCTCAGGTGGCATTGCAACAGGTGCTAACTACAGTTGAGAGTAAATTACCCTTCGACTTCTGGACGATCGATCTGCGCGAGGCAATTAGAGCCTTAGGGGAAGTGACGGGAGAAGAGGTAACAGAATCAGTACTCGATCGAATCTTTAGTCGTTTTTGTATCGGCAAATAGTAATTAGTTCAGGTTTATTACGCTATCCATAGCGGTTTAAAAAAGTCAATATCCCCACATACAAAATATATTTTTTATTTCGGTTTTCTTGATAAATTTCAAGTAGAATGTGAGACCATTCCTCACACTGGCATATCACTATGGTACCTACCAATTTAGATCGTGCCCACCACACAGAACTAGTTACAGCCAGCAATATCGATCAAGCATTAGTAATGCTTAACTTTCGATCACTCCAGGGAAACTCTGCCTACGATCGACTGTTTATTTCATCACAAATACCACGTAATAATAGTGGTCAAGTCATACCAAGTTGGATGCGTAGATATACCCACTGTGCCAAAGGCGGCTGGTGGTGTAATGGGCTAGATCCATTGAATAATTGGCAACCAATGGAATGGGGTACATTCAAACCAAATTCTCCAGCTAAAAACCAGGATGGTAAGCTAATCAAGTATGAACATCCACCTAGTGTATCAACTAGACTATTTTGTCTACGAGTTACCAAAGAAATTTGGGCGGAAACTGCCGCTTTATTTAAAGTTAAATCGCCCAAGAAATTTGAGATATATCCACACGGTGAGGCAGTTGGTTATTGGCAATGGGTGATCGATCAGAAGATCCCGATCATCATCTGCGAAGGCGTAAAGAAAGCCGCTACCCTATTGACTTATGGCTATCCAGCGATCGCTCTGCCAGGTATCAATAGTGGTTATCGAGTTATTCGCGATATTCAGGGTAATACTATTGGCAGAAACTTAATTCCAGAGCTGGGAATATTTGCTAATGCCAAGCAAGAACTATCAATCTGTTTTGATTACGAATCTGTTCCCCATAAAGCGAAGTTGCTTGATACAGCAATCATCCATTTAGGCGAACTATTACAGCAGTCTGGCTGCAATGTTAAAGTTATTAGATTACCAGGGTTAGAAAAGGGAATTGATGACTTTATTGTTGCTCAGGGAATTGCTGCTTTTGGATCTATTTATCAGCAGGGATTAGAGTTAGAGGTAGACATCGCTCGATCGAAACGACACAGTGAATTAACTTATCCCGCTCATCTCACTCTTGAGAGTCGTTATCTCAATGCAATTGATTTTCCGAATAGGGGAATTGTCGGGATAAAGTCAGCAAAAGGTACTGGTAAAACGACTGCATTAATTCCAGTAGTTGCTACAGCACAAGCAACTAATCGCCCAGTGTTATTATTAACACATCGAATTCAATTAGGACGATTTTTGTGTCAGCGAATTGGCGTAAGTTGGATTAATGAACAGATTCCCAAACAACAGTCTGATAGTCTGGGATTGTGTTTAGATTCGATGTGGAAGCTCAATCCTACTGACTGGGAAGGTGGGATCATTAT
Source organism: Chamaesiphon sp. OTE_75_metabat_567 (assembly GCA_031387965.1). Classification (GTDB taxonomy): domain Bacteria; phylum Cyanobacteriota; class Cyanobacteriia; order Cyanobacteriales; family Chamaesiphonaceae; genus Chamaesiphon. The sequence continues at coordinate 4,175 of JANNDQ010000795.1, read as the reverse complement.
CTTAGATGAAGTAGAGCAATCCCTGTGGCATTTGCTCCACAGCTCCACCTGCAAAAAGAAGCGGCTGGCAATCCTTAAAACCTTTCAAAACCTGATTACTAGAGTCGTGGAGACAGATGGACTAATCATCGCCCAAGATGCAGATTTGTCGGATATCTCGATCGATTATCTCAAACGACTGGCAAATAATGAAGCCGAGCCGTGGATTGCAATCAATCAATGGCAAGCCGAGCGCGGCTGGGATGTGCATTTCTACGATAGTCCCAATCCAACGGCACTGATTCACCAACTGGAGCTAGATCTCCGAGCTGGTCATAAATGTTACGTTACCACGGATAGTCGATCGGGTCGATATGGCTCAGATACGATCGATCGTCACATCACCCAAAATCTCAAACAACTCGAAGACACATTTACCAAAACTTTGGTGGTTTGCAGTCATACTACTAACACTACTGGACATCCAGCTGTAGATTTTGTCTCTTCAATTAATACTCAAGCGCCAGAATATGATGCGGTATTTGTCACGCCTACTTTAGGTACTGGAGTAAGTATTGATGTCAAGCATTTCGATCGCGTTTATGGCATTTTTCAAGGCGTAATTCCTGACACAGAAGTTCGGCAAGCATTAGCTAGAGTTCGGGCAAATGTACCGCGACATCTCTGGTGTGCTAAGCGGGGGATGGGGACAATTGGTAGTGGTAGTAATAACTATCGATCGCTTGCTAATTGGTACCAAGAGAACTACAAAGAAAATTATGCCCTGATGTGTCCATTGCACAAAATAGATGTAGATTTGCCATTCGTTTTCGATCCAATCCACTTACGAACTTGGTCAAAATTCGCCGCCCGAATTAATGCTTCAATCACTCTCTATCGGGATGCTGTCAAAGCTGGATTGATTGGTGAAGGACACCAAATTCATCTCATTAGTGAGGATCGCGATCGTCAGAGCCTACAAGAACTGCGGACTGCGCTGATGCACGCAACTAAAACAGATCCTCAAAAATCAATCGAAATCATGCGTCAAATTGCCAATGTCCACAAGGACAAATCCCAGCGCGATCGGGATTACAATTTGATCGGCACTCAAACTAAAAAGATTCAGCAACAAGTTAAAAAGCAAGCAGCACAGGCAATTGCCAATGCTGAAGATCTCGGTCATCGCGATTATCAATATCTCACCAACAAACGATTCTTAACCGATTTAGAACGCGCTCAAGTCGAAAAATATACTCTCCAGCAAAGATATGGTGTTACCGTCACACCTGAGCTAAAGTTAAAAGACGACAAAGGTTATTATGGACAGCTACTTACACACTTCTATCTCCTAAATCATCAGCAATATTTACCTCAATCAATTTACTTAGTTTGGGATCGGGATGCAGAAACTAGACCAGACAAAGTTTTTCTGCCTGATGCAAATCACCATATTCTCAAGATTCAAGGATTATTAGCATTAGGTATCATCAACTTTCTAGAACCCGATCGACAGCTGCAACTTACAGATCCAGATTTAGTTTCACTCAAACGCATCAGCTATCTGTGTAGCCAGCACATCAAACGAGCGATCGGGATTGACATGCCCAACTACAATAATGGAGAAGTCAATCCAATCTCGATTCTCAATCGCTTTTTACAACTATTAGGTCTGAAAGTTCAACCAATTCAGTCTGGATCGAAAAAGTCAGATAAAGTTATTATTGGTTATCAGCTCGATCGATCATTACTAGATGATGGACGTACTGAAATCTTTAAGATCTGGCAACATCAACAGAGCCGAGAACTTGTGCGCTCGGCTTGATCGATAGACGCTCACCATGCACTAGACCATAGCAATCTTAAATCTCTCTTATCCCTTAATTAAAAAAAATTACCAAACATGTCGAAATTTCACTAAAATTTCACATATCGTTGCAATGATGAGAGCAAGAACTTAATTCATTAGAGGTCAAGCACATGCGCTCTCATCGTTTATTATCGATTGCTACTTCATTTACCCTAGCACTGACTAGTGTTGTCACTGGTGTAAGCGCACAGAACACAACTCAGAGTGCTCTCCCTTACGTTGTTGAACACAATACTTTTCCCTCCGAGCGGGCTAGCATCGCTCGTCATACACTAGAATTTGTAGTTCCGAGCAATTCTAAGTCTGTCTCCGCAGTAAAGCTCACCGCACCAGCCGGATTTACACTCAACAAAAAAGTAATCGTCTCTAACAGTAAAACGGGTAAGATTTTACCTGTAAATGTCAGCATCATTGGGACGACTGTAGAACTGAGCTTCGATCGCGCTGTCGAACCTGGTACGGCGATCGATATCGAACTGAATAATGTCAGTGTATGGGGTGCAAATCGCCACTACGATCTAGCTGTGAAATTTGCTGGCGATAATCGCAATGCTAACGGTGGTAAGTTGCAAGTAGCTAACGAGCCATATGTCAGCATTGGCAGAACTGGTTTACGTCTTCCTTAGAGCGGTTGAGAGCTATATGTCTCTCTGAATATATATGTGGGAAATTGAGCACTAATAAAGATTTCCCATTCTCTCTTTAACATACAGATAACCTTTACCGCCTATCACAATGCGATCGACTAAACTAAAATTATTATTATCTTTAATTATATTAGCAACAGGATCTAGTCCTAAAGTCGCGATCGCAGGTGCCGGACACGACCACAGTGGCGCAAGTTCGTTTAAATCTGGTGGTGAAGCTACTGGTGCTGTAAACGTCGATGCTCAGACTGCTAAAAGATTGGGAATTAAAGTCGAACCAGTTAAAAATCAACCTTTAGATATCGCATTGAAAACTACCGGACAGATCGAAACTCTGCCCGACCAAAAGGTTGAAGTAACAGCACCACTAACTAGTAAAGTCATCCAGTTATTAGTTAAACCTGGTAGTAAAGTTACTAGAGGTCAACCCATTGCGGTAATTGCTTCGCCGGAGTTGGTGGACTTGCGAGTAGGTGCCCAAGGCAAACAAGCCGAGGCTCAAGGAGCATTGCAAAAAGCTCAGGTTAATTTGCAATTAGCTCAAGATAATTTAGTCAAGCAACAAACAATTAGTAACGCCGAAATCGCTCAAGCACGGACTAAATTAACAGCTACTCAAGCCCAACTCGATCGAGATATATCGACTGTAAATCAGCGCGGGGTTTTGAAAGTAGCTCAAGAAAATCTCAAACTTCAGCAACAAATCGCCAATGCCGAGATCGCTAGAACGAATACTGAAGTTGCCATCGCTCAGGAACAATTCGATCGAGATAACGAATTAGTCACCAAAGGTGCCCTCGCTAGACGACAAATGTTGGAGTCTAAAGGTAAACTCGAACGCGCCAAAGCTGACGCGGCGAAAGCCAGAAGTCTACCCCAAGTCGTGCAAGCCCGCAGTGAAGTTAAAAAGGCTGAAGTAGACTTACCATATCGCGAACTCCGCGCATCTCAAGCGAGTCTGGCTGAAGCCCAGGCACAATTACAACGGGTAGAAACTCGGCGGGATGTTTTGGAAGCACAAGCGCAACTCAAACGCGCCCAGTCTGATGTAGTCATCGCTCGATCGCAATTACAACTTAGCACTACAGCCTATCAAACCCGACTCCAACAATTGGGCAGCACCGCCAACGCCCAAGGGCTGGTAACGATAACTGCGCCGATTGCGGGTACTGTTGCCAGCCGCGATGTCAGTATCGGTCAATCCTTGCAGGATGCGGGTGGTAAACTGATGACCATTATCAACGATGGTCGAATTTTTGCGACAGCGAATATCTATGAGAAAGATTTAGGATCGGTCAAAAACGGGCAACAGATCCGTGTCAAAGTCGCTTCCCTACCGAACCAGAGTTTTGAAGGCAGAATTACCCAAATTGCCACATCCGTACAAGGTGAAACCAGAGTCGTTCCCGTGCAAGCAGAAATTAGCAATCCTGGCGGGTTACTCAAACCAGGAATGTTTGCCGAACTAGAAGTAATTACTGATAAAACGGCTGCGTCGCTACTGGCGGTTCCGACGACGGCAGTAGTCGATGCCAATGGTAAAAAAGTCGTCTACGTTCAGAATGGGAATGCTTTCCAAGCGGCAGAAGTCACCTTTGGGCGCACTACAGGGGATCTAGTAGAGGTGAAGACGGGTTTATTTGCAGGCGATATGGTTGTTACTCAGCGGGGGACGCAAT
>JANNDQ010000789.1:0-2445 GCA_031387965.1 Chamaesiphon sp. OTE_75_metabat_567 | reverse complement strand
CGTGAAGGTGAAGGGCAATGGTCGATCGCCAGTATTGCCAATCCCAGCGTGGAAGTATTTTATCACTCGCGGTGGAATCCGATCGGCGATGGTAGCGATTTGTGGGATAGTCTTGCTGCTGATGGTTCATTGCCAGATCTTGATGATGAAAGTCCGGCTCAACTAGGCGAAAGAATTGCCGCAGCGATCACAATTCGATTCACACTTAAACCAGGACAAACTAAGAAGATTCCCTTCACTCTTGCCTGGGATTTCCCTGTGACTGAATTTGGCAAAGACGTAAATTATTATCGTCGCTATACAGACTTCTTTGGACGTTCTGGTGAGAATAGTTGGGCGATGATTCGCACGGCGCTGAAGCACTATGATCATTGGCAGCAGCAGATTATTAGCTGGCAACAACCAATACTCGATCGATCTGATCTGCCAGGTTGGTTCAAGATGGCATTGTTTAATGAGCTGTATTTGCTCACCGATGGTGGTACCCTGTGGACAGCCGCTGACGATCGCGATCCAGTTGGACAGTTTGGTGTATTAGAGTGCTTAGATTATCGCTGGTATGAAAGTTTAGATGTCCGGTTATACGGGTCTTTTTCAGTACTATTACTCTGGCCAAAATTAGAGAAATCCATCCTGATTGCCTTCGCCAGAGCGATACCTGCCGAAGATACTAATCAACGGTTGATTGGTTACTACGTTCAAACCGCATTCGGCTACGAAGATCGTCCGCAAAATGTCGATCGATCTGAGATGATGGCACCCCGAAAAACACTCCACGCCACTCCCCACGATCTCGGCGCACCGAATGAACATCCGTGGGAGAAGACTAACTATACCTGTTATCAAGATTGCAATCTCTGGAAAGATTTAGGCAGTGATTTTGTCTTGCAAGTTTATCGCGTCTATGTATTTACAGGTAAAACAGATATCGAATTTCTGGCTGAATGTTGGAGCGCAATTGTTGACACTCTCGCATATCTAAAACAGTTTGATTTAGACAACGATGGCATGATCGAAAACTCCGGCGCACCCGATCAAACCTTCGATGATTGGCGACTGCAAGGAATTAGTGCTTACTGTGGTGGATTGTGGTTAGCGGCACTGGAAGCAGCGATCGCGATCGGGCAAATCCTCTCCCAAGAATATCACGAACACCTTACTCCTAATCCTGCCGAAATCATCCCTCAATATCAAGCCTGGGTAGATACAGCTAAACCAATCTATCAAGCACAACTCTGGAATGGTAGTTACTATCGTATTGACACTGGCAGCGGCTCCGAAGTAGTCATGGCAGATCAGTTGTGTGGTCAATTTTACGCCAAACTATTAGAACTCGATGATATTGTGCCTCTAGACTGTGCCAAAACTGCCCTAGAAACCGTCTATCAGTCCTGCTTCCTCAATTTCCAAGGCGGTAAATTTGGAGCCGCCAACGGGGTTAAAATCGACGGCTCACCAGCGAATCCCAAAGATACTCATCCTTTAGAAATATGGACAGGAATTAACTTCGGCATTGCCGCCTTCTTAGTCCAAATGGGAATGCGCGAGGAAGGATTGAAATTAGCTGAAACGATCGTCGAGCAGGTATATACCAACGGGTTGCAATTTAGAACCCCCGAAGCAATTACCTCCGCTGGCACTTTTCGCGCTAGTCACTATCTCAGAGCAATGGCAATCTGGGGGATTTATCATACTCTAGGCAAGCCATAGTATCTCACAACCAAGCCGCTGCTTCTGCATAGCCTAGACCCTCCCGAATCACTTCGGGAGGGTCTATTGTCATATCGAGGATGGTTGAGCCTTCGATCCCTGACTCTGAACCATCATCAATGATCAGATCCACCAACTTATCCAGATGATCGAATAGTCTGGCTTTTTCGACTCCGAGCGTCGGTTGATAACCATCTTCATCTTGAATGTATGCCGATGCCGAAATAATCGGATTTCCCAATTGTTCGAGCAGGATTTGAGAAAGGGGATGCTTGGGTACTCTGATGCCAGTAGTTTTGCGTTTGGGATCTTGGACGAGTTTGGGGACAAGCTTGGTAGCTGGTAAGATAAACGTATAGGTGCCAGGAATCAGGTGTTTCATCAATCGATAAGCTGGATCAGAAACTACTGCATATTCCGAAATATTTGATAGCGACTGACACAAAAAAGTCAACGGTTTATCATTAGACATCCGCTTGATCTGGCGGACTCGATCGACTCCAGTTTTTGATCTCAGATCGCAACCGATCGCATATACTGTATCGGTCGGGTATAGCATCACGGCACCATTTTTTAAAGCTGATATAATCTCGTCAATTTTTCTAGTCTGAGGTGTCTGAGGATGAATTTCGTAGATGTTAGCCATGTGAATTAATTGATAAGTAATAATTAATAATTGATAATTTAATTATCAGCTTAGCTATCTGCGATCGACACTACTTGCAATTAATCGTT
>JANNDQ010000744.1:0-10738 GCA_031387965.1 Chamaesiphon sp. OTE_75_metabat_567 | reverse complement strand
AAATTCACTCGCACCAAAGATCGCTTCGCTGTGAGTATAATATTTGAACTCTAATAAATTCCCAAACGGATCTACTAAGAAGAAAGTGCGATGCTCGGTAATTGCCCCTGGAAATCGGTGCTTTGCTGACTGATAAAATTTTAATTGCTGGGTGATGGATCGATCGAGTAATGTTTGCCAATCAGTTAATGTCGTAAATACAAGCCCAAAATGGCGCGGATAAATTCCGGCTTGAACTGGGATAGGTTTATCCGTAATATGGGCGACTAATTGATGTCCATATAGGTTTAGAATAATTGAATTAGCTGCTTCTCTACCAATAGTACAGCCTAAACCATCAACATAAAACTGCTTTGTATCTGGAATATTCTCGATCGGAAATGCTAGATGAAATATGACTTGTTCCATATCGGAGACTTCGATTGAAGATGTTAGATAGATTATCAGTCTGGTTAGATTATAATCCGTGGTTAATCGCGATCGGCTTAAATACGATTTTATTAATATTTGCCGCAATTATTCCTAAAAAACTATTAACACCAGCTGGACTAATTAATGCATGGTTATTGGGCGTGGTTATTTGGGCAAATCTGGGTTGGCGCGGCTATGGGGTAGTGATGTTTTACTTCCTAGTTGGCTCGGCGGTGACAAGGATCGGGATGGCTCAAAAGGAAGCTGAAGGAATTGCTGAAAAACGCGGTGGTGCGAGAGGCCCAGAAAATGTTTGGGGTTCAGCTTTTACTGCTACAATCTGTGCGATCGGCATCGGTGGCATTAAGATAGGTTTACTCAATTCTGGCTGGGAATCTCTACTACTACTCGGCTATGTCGCCAGTTTTGCGACTAAGTTGTCGGATACAACAGCCAGCGAAGTTGGCAAAGCTTACGGTAAAAGTACGTTTTTAATCACGACATTAAAACCTGTTCCCAGAGGTACTGAAGGTGCAATTAGTTTGGAGGGAACAGTGGCGGGAATCTTAGGGGGAATTCTAATTTCATTAGTTGCTTATAGTTTGGGCTTGATTACTTTTACCGGAGTAATTATTTGTACGATCGCGGCTTTTGTGGCTACTAACATAGAGAGTGTAATTGGCGCTACGCTCCAGTCAGATCTTGATTGGCTTAGCAATGAGTTAGTTAATGTGATTAATACGATTGTTGGAGCGGTAGTTGCCATCTCGATCGCAATTTGGTGGCACTAGTTGTCGTATTACTCTGTGGCTGAAAGAGACTGGTGTCGCAGCGAAGACAATTCTCCCGCCGCTGACTAACCGAACCGTATTGCCTCCACTCCTAAGATTTATAAATTCCAGCTACAGATAGTCTGACAAAACTTACGTTAAAATAGAAACCTAAAATCTGCTCTCACCATCCATTCAGATGCAATGCCATCAACTATTACCAGACCACTTAGTGAATTTCTCGCCCAGCCGAATATAGAGGCTTCTCCTGCATGGGAATTTATCAATGGCTCTGCCCGCCAGAAAATCATGCCCACTCTCTATCATTCCCGTCTTCAGCGAAACTTGGTCAATTGGATTAACCAAAATACCGATTGCTACGAGGCGATCCAGGAACTGCGCTGCATTATTCCGCCGATTTCACCTGTTCCTGATATTGTCGTGATCGAGATCGATCGTCTTCCCCAAACCGATGGCCCGTTTGACGGTGCTCCTGACTGGGTAATTGAAATTAGATCGCCCGACCAAAGTATCCTCGATCTCCAAAATAAAATTCTCCATTGCCTGACGAATGGGACTCAACTAGCGTGGCTCATTGACACTCAGCGAGAGCAAATTTGGGTGTGGAAAACAGACGAATTGCCCATTGTTTATGCTGGTACCAATATTTTGCCAGGATTAGCTGGACTTCCGACTATTAATGTTGCTGCCGTGATTGCACTGACTCAGCAACGATAAGATCTGCCATGATCGAAAGCCTTGTACATATCACGCGAGGTACAATACAAACATAGAAATATAAAATGCTAATCACCAGCCACCAGCCGCGCCCTCATGGATACCAAAGCCTTTAAACGATCGCTCAACCATTCTGAAAACTATCACCGCAAGGGATTCGGGCATGAAGCCGAAGTTGCAGTTGTGCTGGAGTCAGAATATCAAAGCGATCTGATTCAAGAAATACGCGATCGCAACTACACGCTGACGCGGGGTGATGTTACGATTCGATTGGCTCAGTCTTTTGGTTTTTGTTGGGGGGTAGAAAGAGCGGTGGCGATTGCTTATGAAACACGTCAGCATTTCCCGACGCAGCAGATTTGGATCACCAATGAAATTATTCATAATCCTTCTGTGAATCAACGGTTGCGGGAGATGAATATTAATTTTATTCAAGTCGAGAATGGGGTGAAGAATTTTGATATTATCGCCAGTGGTGATGTAGTGATTCTGCCCGCTTTTGGTGCTAGCGTTCAAGAAATGCAGCTGCTCAATGAGAAGGGCTGTACGATCGTTGATACCACTTGTCCCTGGGTTTCTAAGGTCTGGAATACGATCGAAAAACACAAGAAAAAAGATTACACGTCAATTATTCACGGTCAATATAGACATGAGGAAACTGTCGCTACCAGCTCTTTTGCCGATAAATATTTAATAGTTTTAAATATGGCTGAAGCTAACTATGTAGCTGACTACATCCTAGATAATGGTGCTTCCCCTTCAGAAAAATCAGCACGTAAAGCTGAATTTCTCAATAAATTTACCAAAGCCTATTCTACTGGATTCGATCCCGATATCGACCTAGAAAGAGTCGGCATTGCCAATCAGACTACCATGCTCAAAACTGAGACTGAAGCAATCGGTAAACTATTCGAGCGGACAATGATGAAAAAATACAGTACCGCCGAATTAAACGATCACTTCCAAAGCTTTAACACGATTTGTGATGCCACCCAAGAGCGCCAAGATGCAATGTTTGAGCTAGTCGAAGAGCCATTAGATCTGATGCTGGTGATTGGTGGCTACAATTCATCTAATACTACCCATCTCCAAGAAATATCGATCGAACATCAAATTCCTTCGTATCATATCGATAGTGATTTACGTATTTTGGCTGACAATCAAATCGAACACAAACCGCTGTCAAAAGAACTAGAAATAACTAAAAACTGGCTACCCCAAGGAAAGATCGTTGTCGGCGTTACCTCTGGAGCTTCTACTCCTGATAAAGTAGTAGAGGCAGCGATCGAACGAATTTTTGCGACTAAAAGCGGAGTAATGTAACTATTAAAACTTGCGTGCTGAGCAAGTCAGTACAATCTTAAAATTTAATAATCATTGACTTGAAGATAAAAATCACTACAGTCGTTGACCTCTTTTTTAAATCTTTAGTCAAACTAACGTTCTAGATCTAGATTAGCGGGTTATCATATTAACTATGAATTGAGGTGCAATGAGTGCTCCACACACTAATACTTGTCATTATCATTACGCTACTGCTGCTGCTGACTTGCTCGTGCCTGAGCTATCGTCAGCGGCTCCATGCCCGCAATCGTCGGCTGACAGTGCCAGAGTCTGCTTCCAACAGACGATTTTATAAACGAATGACGAGAGATCCTGAAGAGCAATATATTGAAGGTGTTGGCTGCGTAATTGGAGATCTTAGCTGTACTTACAATGCAAGATCACCATATATCCGCTGTGCAATTAATCCCGAAGGTCTCTGTCAGGACTGTCATCATTATCAGCGGGAGGAAGAATAGCTGACCGCGAATCTATGGAAATCGAACTTCGTCCTTATACTGTCAACAAACGGTTTGCGCTGACAATTAGTCGGGGAACTAGTAGTCAAAATCGGAATTTGGCGGTGGGGATCACAGCAGATCGTGTCACTGGTTGGGGCGAAGCCGTGCCATTTACGATCGGCTCTCAAATCCAGTCAATCGAGTTAATTACAACTGCTCTCCAGGCATTTAGCCATCACCTAGCAGCTTATCATCCATCCCAACGCCAAGCGATCGAGCAACTGATGCGCCAGCATCAACTGCCCTCCGCTGCAATGGCGGCGATCGATCTGGCACTACATGATTGGTTGGGCAAGAGTGTGGGTTTACCACTGTGGCAATTGTGGGGACTAGATCGCGATCGCATCGTACCAATTTCGGTAACGGTGGGGATTAATACATCTGACGGTGCGCGGGAGCGAATTCGTGGGTGGTTAGAAGTTTTTGAGGCGCGGTTTTTAAAAATAAAACTGGGGAATCCCTTGGGAATTGGTGCCGATCGGGAGATGATGTTAGCAGTTAGGGGAGAAATGCCCAATGCAAAATTGACGGTTGATGCCAATGGTGGTTGGTCACTGGCAGATGCGATCGAGATGAGTAAATGGTTGGCAGATCTGGGGGTAGAATATCTGGAGCAACCCCTAGCACGCGGACAGGAAGCGCAACTGCTAGATCTAAAAAAAGTGTCCCCCTTACCAATTTTTGCAGACGAAAGTTGTTTTACTAGTCGAGATATTCCAGATCTAGTCAATCTAGTCGATGGCATTAATATCAAGTTAATGAAGTCTGGCGGATTAACCGAGGCAATCCGCATGATTCATACCGCTCGTGCTCATGGTTTACAAGTGATGTTTGGCTGCTATTCAGATACGGTTTTGGCAAATACCGCCGCAGCGCAGCTATCACCACTAGCAGATTATTTAGATTTAGATAGTCATTTGAATTTAGTAGACGATCCGTTCGTAGGCGCGAAGTTAACTGATGGTAGATTGATTCCGACTGATTTACCAGGATTGGGGGTAGGTTGGGTTGAAGAATGAAACCCAACATTTCTAGGGTGTTGGTATGTGAGTTGGGTTTTGCTTGAGCGCAACCCAACCTACAAATTTTCCTTGTTTCAGGACTTTTGTGCGTCTTATCTGTTCTAAATCACAGCCAAAATTCTCGATCTGTGAATAAATTACCAAATTAGTTTCCGGATAGCTAAAAGTAGTTGGTGTAAAAGTAAAAACGATACTTCACTACCCATCACCTTGAGGCTAACCAGGATGGCTACCATGACTCAATCCAGCTTACTTTGTCCCTTCGCTCGTTACCAAGGCGAATTCACACCTGCAAACTTAGCTTTTAATGCTAATCTTCAGGAATTTGCTCAACAAGTTGGTTTTATTGTCGCCCTCGAAACAGGTGGTAAGCTCTCCGCACAAGCTGCCTACGAGCAAATAGAAGCACTCAGAGAAACTTTGCAAAAATCGAAGCAGCAGCTGGGAATTAAAAGTGTCGATCGATTTTAATTCCTGTCCAAAGATGCTGGTAAACCGATTTAAAATTACGAGGATTTACTATTCTCACTGATGAGATCTAAGTGAGACTTAGCGAGGATTTCAGTTTAGAGTCTAATTTTCGAGTTGCTGCTGGGTATACTTAGTTGTAGTAACGTGGCATAAATTCGAGACAGACTCGATCGAATATTAAATTTTAGAGGTGCAAGATGGAATGGTATATTAAGGTATTAAAAAATTATGCCGTATTTGAAGGACGCGCAAGTAGACAAGAGTATTGGATGTTTACGCTGTTTAATATTCTAATCTCTTTTGCGATCGGCTTTGTAACTGGTTTTATTAGTGCTTATACTAAGACCGATCAGACGGTATTAGCCAATGTGTACAGCTTAGGAGTTTTAATTCCCAGTATTGCTGTTGCGATTCGGAGAATGCACGATACAGATCGCAATGGCTGGTGGTGTATCGTCCCGATTGCCAGTTTGATCTTCACGATTGAGGCTGGTCAAGTCGGCCCAAATAAGTATGGCCCAGATCCTAAAGGTCGGCAAGATTAATCTTAGCACTCGATTCTAGTTAGCTTGATTTAGCCTCGCCACCAGGATGTGTGAGCGAGGCTAAATTTTTGGTACTTACTAGTCTAAGATCGAAAGTGCATGGTAACTATCTAAAAACGAGCTGTGGTTAAAATTGGCATCTTAGGGCTGGGAACTGTTGGTACGGGCACGGTTCAAATCTTACTAGATCCCGTCGGACGGCATCACTTACTCCAGTCTGTCGAAATCCACCGCGTCGGCGTAAAATCGCTCGACAAACCGCGTACTGTCGATCTGGGGACAAATCTGATTACCACCGATCTCGATGCGATCGTCTCTGACCCCGAAATTGATATTATTGTCGAAGTCATGGGTGGGATCGAACCAGCTCGGAGTTTGATCCTCAAGGCGATCGCACATGGTAAACATATTGTGACGGCTAATAAAGCTGTGATTGCTAAATTTGGCGACGAAATTTTTACGGCTGCCAATCGAGCGGGTGTCTATGTGATGCTCGAAGCGGCTGTCGGCGGTGGAATTCCGGTGATTCAGCCCTTGAAGCAGTCTCTGGGTGTCAATCGCATTCGGCGCGTGACGGGGATTATCAACGGTACGACTAACTATATCCTGAGCCGGATGACTGCCGAGGGTGGGGAGTTTGCCGATATCCTCGCCGATGCCCAAAACCTCGGCTATGCAGAGGCAGATCCGACTGCTGACGTGGATGGTTTAGATGCCGGGGATAAAATTGCGATTTTGGCATCCCTGGCTTTTGGCGGCAGAATTAACCGCGATGATGTCTACTGTGAGGGGATTCGGAAAATCAGCGCGACGGATATTGCCTATGCTGATAAGCTCAATTTTGTGATTAAATTACTCGCGATCGCTGAACGAGTCGAAGATGGCGCGGTATCGGTGCGAGTTCACCCCACTTTTGTCCCGAAAGATCGCCCCTTAGCAACTGTTAATGGCGTATACAACGCGATTCTAGTCGAAGGTGATCCCTTGGGACAGGTGATGCTATTTGGGCCTGGTGCAGGCGCAGGTGCGACCGCCTCAGCGATCGTTTCTGATATCCTGGCGATCGTCGGCGTGATTCAATCTCATCCTAGCCGTGAAGATGCCGTAGCATCACCCAATACTGCCCTTCACCCCCTGTTAAGTTGCTCCCATACCGAATACAGTCAGATCGCGCCTCTATCAAGCTTACGGAGCAGTTTCTACGTCAGATTTTTGTGCATGGATGTACCTGGAGTAATTGGCAAACTCGGCACTAGATTTGGGGCGCATGATGTGAGTATCGAATCAATCGTTCAAACTGGCTTCCAGGGAGATCGAGCTGAGATCGTTGTGGTCACTCATGATGTCTCCGAGGGAGATTTCGAGTCAGCTTTGGCTGAAATTAGCAAGTTAGATGCGATCGACAGTATTCCGAGTATTGTTAGAGTACTCTAGGTTTTAGGCTTTAGGAAAAATACCACTATCCACCATTCACCATCCACCAATGGATTTACAATTACTTGGCTTAACATTCGTTACTGTATTTATCGCTGAAATTGGTGACAAGAGCCAGTTAGCGGCGATCGCATTGGGTGGTAGCAGCCAGCATCCGCGCGCGGTATTTTTCGGTTCGGTAGTTGCGTTATTATTAGCTAGTTCGATCGGTGTATTGGCAGGTGGCGAACTTGGGGTATTTTTACCCACAAAATTATTGAAAGGTTTGGCAGCTCTGGGATTTGCATTGATGGCAGTTCGATTACTATGGCCAGATCAGGAGTAGACTTGTTTATTCGCTCTATAGCAGTCCTATTTGAGTTATGAGAATATCGTAGGGTGTGTTATCCCGTAGGGTAACGCACCTCGATCGAATAAATCTCACGAATCATTTAGGATTGCTATATATATTAAAGTTTCTTAATTAGTTATGTTGTTCGATCTTGCTAACGTTAAAAGATTGAGAAAATACTTTAGCTGGATGATTAATATTCTCGATCGGTTGGCGGGTATCAGTAATCAGCCAGTCTAACAAAGCGGCTTTCATATCGATCGTCGCACCATTTTTATCAACACAATATCTCCCAAATACTAGCTTATCAGTGAGATCGATCTTTGCAATCCGAGAATATTCAAATACAACACTATTGTTGATGTGTGCGCCACTACAGATGTGGCAATTGCGACCGATCATGGCTGGGCCAGTAATTTTAGCGCCATCCTCAATTTTGGTCATCCCACCGATATAAACGGGACCAGTGATATCTACTTTGTCCCAATTCACAGCAACATTAATTCCCGTAAAAATGCCTGGAGCTACTTCAATCCCAGGAATCGGCACGTTCTTAATCTCACCCATTAACACACTGCGAATTGCTTGCCAGTAGTCAGGAACTTTCCCAATATCCACCCACTGAAAGTCCATCGGAATCGCGTAAAAAGGGGCACCCATTTCCACTAACTTAGGAAATAGATCGCCCCCAATGTCATACTCTTGGTCAGAAGGAATATAATTTAATACCTCTGGTTCAAAAATGTAAATCCCGGTGTTGATGTTTGTACTTAAAGCAGCTTCCACAGTCGGTTTTTCTTGGAATGCTTGAACCTTACCATCTCCGTCAGTTACCACTACGCCATAGCTAGAAACCTCCTCGCGGGGAACTGATTTAGTCACAATTGTTGCGAGTGAGCCTTTCTCTCGATGCCATTTTACCGCAGCAGTAAGATCTAGATCGATTAGTGCATCACCGCACAAAACCACAAAAGTATCATCAAAGAACGGATAGAAATCTTGAATTCGGCGCATCCCACCCGCCGAACCTAGGGCTTGTCCTTCTAATTCTCCATCTTCCCGAATCGTTCCTTCAAAAGAATAGGCAATCTGCACCCCAAATCTCTGCCCATCGTGAAAATAGCTTTCGATTTCCTTGGCAAGATGGCTAACATTAACCATAATTTCGGTGAAGTCATGCTGCTTGAGCAAATCTACCAAAAACTCCATTACTGGCTTGTGTAAAATCGGAATCAGGGGCTTGGGAATAGTATAGGTAATCGGGCGAACGCGGGTACCTTTCCCAGCAGCCAGAATCATTGCTTTCATAATAAATTTTATATACTTAAAATCCCTGTTATGTCTACTGTAACAGCGATCGATTAACACTCGCACCAGCCAATCCACGGTTTGAACTATTGCTAGTTCATCTCTACTGTATCTTGATGCAGCCGTCGAATAGTCAAAGTTTGATAAAACTCTGGCTGATCTAGATCCACTTTGGATTGAGCTGCTAATAGTAATAGTGCCCAAAAAACACCCACTCGATCATGATTGGCTCCATGATGCTGTCCTGGTGCGGCTGGAAATTTACTTGACCACAGATCTACAAGATCTTCGAGTGTCCAGAATTCAGTTTCGCTGGTGTAACTAACCAGAAACTCGGACACTAGCGCAGCCATTTCGGTGAGATTTTCATCGTGAGCGAGTCCGACAATTGTCTGGGTTGCCTGCTTGACAGATAGGGCTTTGCTCCGCAGGGGGCGACGGCGGGCGGTTGGCTCGGAGATTTTATCAGCAATTTGGCGGAGCTGCTGGATCAGATCTTCGAGTGTGACGGGACGAGTCCGCTGCGGCGGGGAGGTGAGGCGGCGGCGAATATGCTGCTCTAAGTTGCGTGGTAAGCCAGTTGTGGCGATCGCCTCAAAGTCTAAATCTTCTTCGATGAAGTCGAAGTCTTCGGCTTGAGACTGACTCTGCTCTAAGCTCTGAGCCTTGAGTAATACCAGCATCGCCGCCCACAAAAATGCTTGCCCTGATTGCGAGAGATTGGCTTGCTTGAGCGCCAAGGAGGCATCTGATTGGAGCGGAAGCTTACTGAGGTGTAGATCGATCGCATCAATAACTTTGACATCCCAAGGGTCGATTTCGCCCCGCTGGGCGAGATCGATCAGCATCGCAATCCCCATCTGTGCCAGGGTATGCGGATCGACTCGATCTTCGACTACAGGAGATAGGTGATCTTGTCGCGGGGTTGATACCATTATTAAAAAAGTTGATGCACTGTAACTTAATTGGTCACTTTACAGTAAATTCAGCATAATTAACGATGCAATATCTAATATTTTAGGATTTGGTTCCGAGCGAGAGTTGCTTTAGTTCCAATGCCTCAACTTTTAATTTCTGCTCCCAGGCTAATGCCGTACGAACGATCAGATCGAGATCGTTGAAACGTGGTTGCCAACCGAGAACTTTGGTGATACGTTCTGCTCCAGCAATCACACAAGCGGGGTCACCAGCACGTCGTGCAGCTTCGATCACGTCAAAATCTACTTCAGATATCTGTTTGACTTTCTCGATGACTTGACGGACGCTGTAGCCATGTCCATAACCGCAATTTAAAATCTGACTGGATGAATCACGATCTAGATAAACTAGAGCATCGACATGCGCTCTAGCAAGATCGTCAATATGGATGTAGTCCCGAATCCCCGTTCCGTCTGGGGTGTCAAAATCAGTCCCAAAAATACTCATGTTCGGACGTTGTCCCAAAGCAGCATCACAAGCGACTTTAATCAGGTGGCTGGCTTTTTTGCCCGACTGTCCCAAGCTACCACTCATTTCAGCTCCAGCAACGTTGAAGTAGCGCAAGATCACGTACTTGAGATCTGAGACAGCAGCGTAGTCTTGAATTAGGCGTTCGCTCATGAGCTTAGAACTGCCGTAGGGATTAAGCGGCACTGGAATCGTCTCTTCAGTAATTGGGTTATCTGTTGGTTGTCCGTAGACAGCGGCAGTACTGGAGAAAATAAACTTATTTACGCTAAATTGCTGACAGCAATAGAGCAAATTCAATGTGTTAACTGTGTTATTACTGTAGTATTCGAGTGGCTGAATGATCGAGTCTGGCACCGAAATACTCGCAGCGAAGTGCAAGACAGCATCAAAATTATGACCAGCAAATACTTGAGCT
>JANNDQ010000734.1:0-4384 GCA_031387965.1 Chamaesiphon sp. OTE_75_metabat_567 | reverse complement strand
GCTGGGATTACTGGCGCTGCTGCTGGTGGTTTATTAACGTGGCTAGTGAATGAAGGCAAAATTGAGCTGCCAGCAATCGATACTAATTGGCTGCCCTTCCGATCACAGCCAGAAGTTTCAGCAAATGATGTTAAATTTGCTGACTACATGCAAAAATCTGTTGCCAAAATTGAATCTGATGCGAAGGTTCAAGCAATTATCGCCGCCAATCCCCCCGCCACGCCCATCAATCCGACTATCGATCCCACCGTTGAGACTGTCCCCGCCACGCCCAATCCAACTCCGGCAACTGTTACAGCAACCCGCTCCATCCCTCCATCTGCCACCAAAAACATTATCGCCCTGGTTAAAACAATCCCAACCAGTGGTAATCAAAGTGCTATTTTTGAGATTGATAAACAAAGTAAAACAGTGAAAGTCGGTCAAAAAATCGGTATTAGCGATTGGTCTCTACTTAATGTTACTAAAACCGCCGTATTTGTAAAAAGAAAAGGCGGCGAAGTTCGATCGGTTCAAGTTGGTCAAAAACTGTAAGTTTAGGCTTTAGGTATTGGGCTTTAGCGAAGAAGTAAAGTAGGGTGTGTTATCCCGCAAGGGTAGCGCACCATCTCAAAGACTAAATATTATGGCTTATAATAATTTCACACTTGAAAGTGTTAAACATCAATTTGACTTAAAAATAGTAGCTGCGCCATTTTGTCAAAAATTACCATTAGCTACTCCCAGTGATTCCTTCTTGACCATTTTTACTGAATGGTATCCGCTTGCTCAACAAGCTCGATCTGAAAAAGCTAAATCTGAACTTTTGGTTAGCCCGATTTTGTTAGAGGTTCGGAAATTAGTGAATAACTCTGTAGCATTATTTTCTGGCGAGGAGTTCAGTGTTGATAAAGACCAAGGACTAAATGGATTTTGTGACTTTCTGTTCAGTAAATCAACGGCTCCTTATATTATCGAGGCTCCAATTGTGATGTTAGTTGAAGCAAAGAAAGGAGAATTAGATGTGGGCTTAGGTCAATGTATTGCCGAAATGATCGCCGCTCAAATATTTAACGCTAGTGAAGGTAAGCCAATTGTTACTATCTATGGTTGTGTTACCAGTGGTAAGTTGTGGCAGTTTCTTAAACTAGCAGGTCAAGAGGTAATGATTGACACCGAAGAATATCAAGTCAATCCAGTTGAACGTATTCTCGGTATTCTTAAATGGATGGTGAGTGATCAAAATTAATCATGATTAATTGACTACATTCTAAAACCTAAAACCTATCCCCTTACCCCTCCCCTCGAAACTATGGGTTTACTCGAAGACATGAAACGGTTTTTAGAAAGTCAGATCGATGACTTTATGGCTAAAAATCCACACCTCGAATTGCAAGTTATTGAAGAACAATTAGCCCAACAGGAAAGTGATACTTTCCAGCTAATTGTAGATTTACAAACTCAAGAAAAAAAAGTCGAGCAAGAAATCCTCAACACCGCCCAAGAGATCAAAAATTGGTACGATCGCGTCCAAAAAGCCGCCGCAGCCGGACGATCGGATCTAGCGACAGCAGCCCAAGAACGTGTCAATTCCCTCTTACCCCAAGGAAATCAGCTCTGGGGTAAAATGCAGGGCTTAAAAGAGCGTGCAGCCAAGGCTCAAGAGTTATTGCAAACCATCAAGACTCGGCGCGTCGAAGTCAAAGTCAAAGCTACTGCTGCTCAAGCCGCCCGCGCTCAAGCTGCTGCCACCAGCAGTACAAGTAGCTGGGGATCGGTAAATAGTTATACTAGCAGCAGTAATTCTGCTGATCCTCTAGATGCCCAATTTCTTCGGTGGGAGGCTGATGAAGAGCTAGAAAACCTCAAGCGTAATTTACGTAAATAGGCTGATTGTTAAATAAAGCTTTAAATCTTGATAGTGTGGTCTGGTAAGATTACTAGAGAGAGGTATGTATGCTGTGCCTGCAAAGGTATGGTACCTGACCGAGAATCGCTACTGAGAGCCTAAATTTTGAGGTAATCGTCATAGCAGCGATGGATGGACACTATCTGTATATACATTTATGCTCAAAACCCCAATTTTAAAAAGGTCTCATGTTGGTGATGCGATCGCTGGAATCGTTACAGTATTTGGAATTGATATTCTAGTTATCTTTATTGCTTTATTGCTGAACACTTTTTCACCAGTTTTCATGTCTGTGGTGTTTTCGATCGGCTTTATCCAACTGATTTATATCATTCCCCTCTTACGATGGTCGATTAAACGACGAGTTAAGGGCTTTAGCAAAGGTTTGTTGTTTGGCGCGATCGCCATTGCTACGATCAATTTTGCCTGCTTTCTTGTGACTTTCAAATTCTTTAGTAGCGGCGCAAGGTAGCGGTTCAGTTAATAATTTCCGGCATATCTTTTTAATCAAAAGCGATTTTCAAGTATTCTGCTTCGGTAATTAGATCCGTGGATTGTGCAACTCGATCTGGAAACAAAATTCCATCGAGATGATCCAATTCATGTTGGAAAATTCGGGCGACAAATCCAGTTAGCTCTTGTTGAACTAGTTCCCCATACTGCGTGAAATATTTAACTTCGATCTCTCGATCTCGCAGCACTAAACCTCTCACCCCAGGCACACTCAGACATCCCTCCCAGCCAGAGACAAGCTCCCCAGATCGATCGATAATCTGGGGATTAATCATTGCCATAGGTGCCATTGTTGGAGCATAAGGATAGCGAGGAGTTGGGCGAGAGGCAACGATGAATAATCGCACTGATGCGGCTACTTGAGGTGCAGCTATCCCCACCCCATTTGCGGCCTCAGCAGTAGCAATCAAATCCGTAATCAGATCGTCAAGTTGTGGATCGATCTCCTCAGTAATTGCGATCGATCGTTGACGTAAAATGGGACTACCAATTTCCGAAATCTGAAGAATTTTACTCATTACGCTCAACACCCAATACCCAACTTCATTTAGTCATGAATGATTTTTACTGACACCATTTTATCGCTACCTTTAATTGCGTTAATCACATCCATGTCCTCGGACTGACCAAAAACAGTATGTACGCCATCTAAATGCGACTGAGGGGAATGACAGATGAAAAATTGACTGCCACCAGTATTTTTGCCTGCATGTGCCATTGAGAGCGTTCCAGCCTTGTGGAGATTGGAGTTGATTTCACAATTAATTTTGTATCCGGGGCCACCTGTACCTGTACCCTGAGGACAACCACCTTGAATCATAAAATTAGGGATAACGCGGTGAAAAGTCAAACCATCATAAAAACCTTTTTCGGCTAAATCGACAAAGTTCTTGACTGTATTAGGAGCATCAGCATCAAAAAATTGGATATTGATGTTTCCTTTGGCGGTTTCGATGATTGCACGAGTCATAGTTGTAGAAGATTGAATGATTAGCTAGACTATTTTAGCGCAGGGAAGGGGTCAGAGTGGTAAGCCAATCAAAACCGTGTGATTTTTGGCACAGATAAATTCGTCCAACCCTTCAGCTTCGATTGTTATCTCCATTTTCATGGCTTCGAGGATGACTATTCTAGCTCCTAGCTTTACTAAAAATTACCAAAAATCGATCGAACTCCAATGTCCATCAACAGCCAGCATGATTCATCAATTCAGGTACCCACAGATGGACATCCATTCCCACTGCAACTAGAACATACGGCTCTAGTCATAGTCGATATGCAAAATGCTTTTTGTCATCCAGAAGGCTTTTGCGGTCGTGAATTAGGTGCAGATCTCACCGCTGCACGGGCGATCATTCCCCGCATTCAAAGTGTTATTACCTGGGCGAGACAGCAGCAACTAGCGATCGTTTATACCCGCGAAAGTCATTTGCCCGATCTGTCCGATCTCACACCTAGTAAGGCACTGCGCTATGCTAATGCTGGCTATCCAGTCGGTGGAGTGGGCAAAATGGGCAAGTTTTTGATTCGAGGCGAACTCGGCACGGAGTTAATCACGGAGCTTCAGCCAATGCAAAATGAGCTGCAAATTGATAAACCCGCTCAATCGATCTTTATCGATACCGATCTCGCTCAAACCTTACAACAACGCAAAATTACCCATCTCCTGTTTACTGGTGTCACCACCGAATGTTGCGTCTTGGGCAGCTACCGCCAAGCTAGCGATCTGGGGTTCTTCTGCTTGCTCTTAGCCGACTGTTGTGCGGCGATGAGTATGCACGAACATCAAGCGGCGATCAATGTGATCTTAGCAGAGCATGGCGCGATCGGCTGGGTAACTACATCCGATCGATTACTCGCGACCTGTCCGATCTAGCAATTAGAAAAACTTGAGATATCGCGGAATCTCCAAATCAGAAATGTGACTGTGATACTCATGCCACCCTTGGGTTTTAAAGTCGATATGAGTTGGATATATCAGCA
>JANNDQ010000725.1:0-1969 GCA_031387965.1 Chamaesiphon sp. OTE_75_metabat_567 | reverse complement strand
TGTGCTGCTTTAAATTCGATTTCTGCCAGTTGACCGATCGCCAAACCGCATGGTCTGCCATACTTAGCTTGAACCCGATCGCTAGCAATATTCAAGCCAGTCCGAGCGCGATCGACAAAATCACCTAGTTCGTAGTCATGTCCTGGTTCTAAATACTTTTTAATAATAGATGAAGGCGAGTAACAAGTCTCTTGAGAACCATCCGGCCATTGAATTTTAAAACGAGTTTCTGGCATAAGTATGTGGGGGATAGAGGAATTAAGCTAGATGTCCAAATCCGGTCAGTTGTTCGCGATCGAAATCCCAGAAAGTAACAGACTCTTGTTGATATCTAAGAATTAGTTGCCGACTCTCGATCACTTCGCCAATATCTGCACAGGTGATTTCGCGCATGTGAAACATCTGCTCGACGGTGGAGACGTTTTCGGAGTGGACGCTGAGTAAAAATCCATAGCTGGGAAAACTGACCAGCCAGCGATCGAAAGGTATGTTTAGTGGTGTAGGAATAGCATCGAGATCTAATATTGCCCCGCTGTTAGAGGTTTCTAACAGCATCAAAGTCGTGCCGATGACTCCACCCATACTGATATCTTTTCCGGCAGTACACAGACTATTTTCGGCGAGTTTGGGGAGTAGTTCTAGATCGCCACGCAGACAATTCGGGTCGGTTGTGGTGGCAGCGTTCCAGAAGGGGTATTTAGGGTGCATTTGTCCTCGCAGATCGATCGCCATCATTAGTCTATCTCCTGGCTGAGCTGTGAAACCAGAAATGAGCTTTTCAGCGCGTCCGAGAATGGCGACAGAAAGAGCATTATAACTACTTCGAGCATTTGTGTGTCCGCCCACGATCGGCACCTGATAAGCCCGTGCAGCGGCACTCATGCCAGCTAATAGCGGCTGACTAATAGCGGCATCTTGACTCCAGATTGTATCGACAATCGCGATCGGTCTACCACCCATTGCATAGATATCGCTCACATTGACCATCACAGCGCTCCAGCCAGCGAACCACGGATCGGCGGCGACAAAATCTGGCATCATCCCTTCAGCCGCTAGGAGCAGATAACCATCACCGTCAGGAATTGCCGCGCAATCATCACCCATTAAAACATCACTCGCAGCGTTTTCGGTGGCGAGAAGTTTAGCAACCGTTTGGATATCTTGCTTGTGTAAGATACCTAGCGATCGTTTCAGTGTTTGGGCGAGTATATCGAGTTCCATTAGGATACTTGGCTCAATTGCCAGACTGGACGGATCTCCTTATTGGCAGGGTAATAATCTAAATCTGCCTGCATCAGATGATGCGTGATGCCGCGAATTTCGACTTCTTCGAGGGAATCCCAGTGCAACCGTTGGAAGAAGCGAACGTTTTGGATTTGGACTGTAGCGAGGAATCGATCGCAACCCCAGGCATTAGCCGTAGTCACAGCTTTATTTATTAGTCCTTTGCCAATGTGCCAGCCACGACGATAATCGGGGTGTGTGCCTAATCTACCGCCATACCAGAGGCGGGGTTCGGGTTCGTAGATGCGGACAACGCCAAGAACTGCTGGATCGTTGGGGGTGACGGCGATGATGGGATATGCGATCGTATCGAGGTGATCTACATCATCATGTGGAAATAACCCCTGCTCTTCGACGAAGATTTTACACCTCAAAGCATAGTAATCGGTAATTTCGGAGTCAGTACGGGCGAGTTTGAACAGGTAGGACATGGTGCTGGATGCTTTGGATGGGACAACGACTCAAGTCGTTGCTGGTGATACGAAGTCCGCCGATGCGGACTGGTATTCTAGAGTGAACTAGAAGTCGATCGACTTATGAAACTTCAACCCGCGTAGGCGGGTTTTGCAACATTAGCAACGACTGAAGTCGTTGTGTTCTATGTAAATTACTAAGCTTCAAAGCTAGACAGAGCCGAACATGCGCCACATTTGCCGCAGCCCGCTTTGATATCCTTGGATGACAT
>JANNDQ010000698.1:0-10711 GCA_031387965.1 Chamaesiphon sp. OTE_75_metabat_567 | reverse complement strand
ATTGCTTTAAACCTGCTCTTACTTCTGCAAACAGTGGTGGAATAAAGTAGGTTAAGCCACTGGGCGCATAGTCAAAGATGTTGCGAATAAATCCTTCCCAAAGTTCGCCAATCCGCCGCGAGAAAGCCATGTATTCGTAGGGCCATACCTCATTACGCAATTCAAGCATCGCAAGGTAAGATGCGTAAGTAGATGCAAGTATTGCCTCAACTCTTTCGGTATCGCTCCAATTCGCTTTTGTTGCGGTACTGAGGATTGATTTAAGCACATTCCTCGCGCTTTCTTGCGATGCCTTGTTTATTGATGATGCGAGCTTCTTGTGATTTCTAGTACCAATTTCTCGTTGTAGATCGATGAGGGTTTCTTGACCGCGCTCCCTAAAATATTCCAGATGTAATCTTTTGTTGCAAGCATCATTGAGGTTCATTTACGGTTAACTTAGTGTTCAATTCGATATTATTGCTGCTTACTGATAAGGTCTGTCGATCGAATGCCTTGTCTTCTAAAAGCAGCGATCACAACGTACTCTAAATTACAGAGCCATTCCCAATTTCTGTAAAATACCATATAATAGAATAACTTGGGGCTGTAAAGGTTTCGACGTGTTGGCGAAAGCTGCACTGTGATGCAGGTCGAGAGTGAGTCACCTCTCGTAAATATCGGCTCAAATAAATATAGATGCAAACAACATTGTACCTTTCGCTCGTAAAGCCGCTCCTGTAGCTGCTTAAAAAAACCTTTAAGATTAATTTCTAAAGTCGAGCATTTATAGTATGACTCCGTTAAATACTATAGATAACCCTCAACGGATGCTTTATTTAGTTTTCTCTGGTGGGCTAAATAACTAAGATTCATCAGAGCATCCTGCGACCTGGGATAATTGGTCACTCCCGTCTTGAGGATTAGATAGACTATACCTGTGAATGAGCGGAAAGTTAATATCCAGGGCGGACGGCAGTTCGACTCTGCCCAGCTCCATAATAAAACTAAGCCCCGATTGAGATGATACCTCAATCGGGGTTTAACATTATCTCCCTAAAACCTAAAGCCTAAAGCCTAAAACCTAAAGCCTTATCCTCAGAGCCTAGCGTAGTCCTTGACGAATTGAATCGGAATCGCCCAGTTAGAGCTATTAATCTGTTCTTGAAGCTGATCGTTAACGGTTGAACCATCTTCGAGGACTTCTGGTGTCTCCCAAAGTGGATCGGCATGAAGACCATTAATGCCGATCAGTTCACCTGCTTGATTAATCATTGGGCCACCACTCATCCCTTTGGAGATCGTCCGATCTGAGCCGATACTATACCCTCCCGAAATGGCGATTGGCAAGATTTGGGTAATTTGACCGCTGACAATACTTGGTTCCCAGGCAAGCTCTGAACTCCGAGGAGAGCGGTCTAATGGGAATCCAGATGACCAGACTCGATCGGCAATCTTGGGGCTGGTTGTGGCTAGTTTTGCGGGGCTATAGACTCGATCGCGACTATGAAAGCGGAGGATGCTCAAATCGCGATTTTGGGAGGTGGATGGTGTGATCAGAGCAGCTGCATATACCTGTCCATCGGGAGTTTGGAGCTGAAATGGGACACTGGCAGATTGAATCACATGGGCATTGGTGATCACGGTATAAACTTGCTGTTGTCTGACAACTAGCACTCCCGAACCGATACTTTCGCCGCGTGCCAGTACTCTAATCGAGATCGATCGTAGCTGCTGTTGCAATCGGTACTCTTGAGTCGCTCCGAACTGAGACACCACAAAAGATTGAGTCAAAAGGTTGGGGATCGATATTGTCAGGATCGTGATATACGACATAGGGAACACTATGGCAATCCAATACTGCCAGGGAGAAGACTCTAGTCGTTCGCGCAGCGTTCGCTTCACGGTATCAGGCGGGGTAAGCTTAGACATTAAAATCAGATCGGCGTGAAAACCGTAGTTGTGTCAACATCCATTTCACTGATGATGTTCTAGGATAAATGGTAGTGCTGTTGTCAATTTACGATCAAAGAAGGAGAGACATGCTAGAACTATATCAATTTGAATTGTCGCATTTTTCAGAAAAAGTTAGATTAGTTCTGGACTACAAAGGGTTAGCATACCGCAAAATTGAAGTTGTGCCTGGGTTGGGTCAACTAGAGTTATTTCGACTCTCAGGACAAAGGCAGGTACCTGTATTGAAAGATGGCAATACAGTTATTGCTGACTCTACCGCAATTGCCCTCTATTTGGACAGAACTTATCCAGATCGCCCAATTATACCGACAAATCCCCAACAAAAGGCAAATTGCTTGCTGTTAGAACAATGGGCAGATAGTTCGATCGGGGATAAAGGACGGACAGTATTATTAGAAAGTCTCAAAAGTAGCAACCTTCGTACTTCTATTCTACCGATCGGGACACCCGATCTGGTCAGAAATTTAGTTGGTTCGATTCCCCGCGAGGCGATCGATGCTCTAGGATTAGGATTGGGCTTCACACCTGACTCGATCAGAGCTGCTAAAGCCGAGATGCACCGCAGTCTCGAATCCATCTGTCTACTCCTAGCTCAAAATTCTGGCGGCTACCTCACGGGTGATACCCCTACTCTGGCAGACTTGACGGTAGCTGGGCTGAGCCTGCTGCTCAAGATTCCCGCTGGTCCCTACCTGAATATCGCCGATAATCTCAAAGGTAAAGGTGTACCTGGTTTCGCTGACAATCCCGACTACGACCTATTTTTCACCTGGCGCGATAAGTTATATGCAGACTTCCGTAAGCCTCACATCCCAGATCTAAGACCTACTGGAACCGCACCTACGACAATTTCGATCGATTAAATTTAGATTTTAGGCTTTAGGTATTAGGCTTTAGGTAAGAACACTAGTTTTTAGAGGTTAGAGATTAGTTCTGTCTGCACGAGAACCTAGGCTAAAGCCCAGATCCTAAAGCTCAGATCCTAAAGCCTAAAGCCTAATACCTAAAGCCCAGATCCTAAAGCCTATGTCCAGTATTATTGTCGATCGCTTGAGCAAAGTTTATCCAGTGGCGATCAAATCACCAGGATTGAAAGGTACCATCAAGCATTTCTTTCAGCGCACATACAAGCAGATCGACGCTGTAAAGGATGTTTCCTTCCAGATTGAGCCTGGAGAGGTTGTCGGCTTTTTGGGGGCAAATGGAGCAGGTAAAACGACGATGCTGAAAATGCTGAGTGGATTGATCCATCCGTCGAGTGGAGTAGTCAAGATCGGTGGCAAAATTCCATTCAAGCGTGACACAGCATTCTTGAAGCAAATCACCCTAGTGATGGGGCAAAAGCAACAGTTGATTTGGGATTTACCCGCACTGGATTCGCTCAAAATGAATGCTGCTGTCTATGGTTTGAGCGAGCGTAGCGCTCAATTGCGGATTGGTGAACTGGCTGAAATGCTAGCCATTGGCGGGAAACTCACCCAACCAGTGCGGAAGTTATCCCTAGGCGAACGGATGAAAGCCGAGTTGTTAGCCGCCTTGATTCATGAACCTCAGGTATTATTTCTCGATGAACCGACATTGGGGTTGGATATTAATGCTCAGGTAGCAGTCCGTCAATTTTTGCGCGAGTACAATCAACGCTACAACGCGACAATTTTGTTGACTAGCCACTATATGGCTGATATTACGGCGCTGTGCGATCGAGTATTAGTGATTCATCAAGGCAAGTTAATCTATGACGGTAGCCTTAGTGGTTTGGTTGAGCGGTTTTCGCCCTGTCGGGAAGTCAAGGTAGAATTCGATCGAATTTATCCACTTCCCCAGCTAGAGACGTATGCTCAGGTGAAGGAAGTCGAAGGTGCATCAGCGAGTTTTGTAGTGCCCCAGGAGTTTCTCACCAAAACTGTCTCGCACATCCTGGGAGAATTAGCTGTGGTAGATCTAAGTATTACCGATCCGCCGATCGATGATGCGATCGGTCAAATCTTTCAATCAGGCAAAGCCTAAAGTGTTATCGATTCGTCGATGGATCTGTAGGGGTAGGTGTCTTGTCTCGCTGTCTTGTCGTTTTCTTATTCGGGGGGAACCCCCGAATAAAAACGCCGCTAAACCGTCGGGAAACAAAGGCGTGCGCGAGCCGCTTCATGCCATCTAATCTCGATGCTATATTCAACCCTAGACAAAACCTACCCTCTTTCACCAGGAGTCTAGAAAGATCCCAGATGATGTCCATAAATGCGAACAATTGTGAGCTGTGTAACAATTCTGTACCGATTATTGGGTACACTAGAGTTAGTGGTACAAATTTCAGATTCTCTGTTAGTCCAGAGATCGGTACCAATGCTGAGTTAAACACATTATCACATGGAATCTAGTGCCCCGTCTGGCAGATCTAAAACCGAACCTCCTCCCCACAAGTGGAGCGAGTTTTTGGGAAGTGCGATCGCGATTTTGACATTGACCTTACCAGTCGCTGCGATCGTCCACTATTCGCCAGCTAGCCGCGTCCAAGCTTTGCCCACAGTACCGCCAGCAGTGTTACCCGAATAGCTCAACATCAATATTCGGACACTAGAAGCTACAATCCAATTCCCAATCCCTAGTAAAATGTAAGTTGGGGAAGTTTATTTCCCTAGTCTTTTTGAATTGGAGAATTTTGTTTTGGACTTATCCCTCATCGCTGCTCAACCTAAATTCGGGGTTATCAACGTTTTAATCGAAATTCCCGCTGGTAGCAAAAACAAGTATGAATTTGACAAAGATCTGAATGCGATGGCACTCGATCGAGTGTTGTCTTCTTCGGTAAAGTATCCTTGTGACTACGGTTTTATCCCCAACACGCTGGGCAATGATGGCGATCCGCTCGATGGAATGGTGATCATTGATGAACCTACTTTTCCTGGCTGCGTAATTGCCGCGCGTCCAATTGGAATGCTCGAAATGATCGATGGCGGAGATCGAGATGAGAAAATTCTTTGTGTAGCTGACAAAGATCCCAACTACGCCCATGTGAAATCTCTCAAAGATATTCCCCAGCATCGCTTGGACGAGATTTCTGAATTTTTCAAAACCTATAAAAATCTCGAAAAGAAAGTCACTGAAATCCTGGGCTGGAAGGATGTTGATGCAGTTATGCCTCTAGTTCAAGAGTGCGTTGCTGCGGCAAAAAAATAAAATAAGAGGGTAGAGAGTAGAGGGTAGAGAGTGATTAAAATCGCTTGAAATTTCCGCGAGACTACTCTCTATTCCTACCCTCTGTCTTAGCTATCCTCTACTCTTTACCCTCTAGATTATGCAGCGTACTTTACTAGCCGCCAAAATTCACAGCTGCACGATTACAGATGCTAATCTGCACTATATGGGCAGCATTAGTATCGACGAGCTGTTATTGAGTGCTGTGGGGATTGTAACCTATGAGCAAGTGCAGGTAGTTAATGTAAATAATGGTGAAAGATTTGTTACCTATGCAATTGCGGCAGTTGCTGGATCTGGATCGATCGAGTTAAACGGTGCAGCAGCCCGTTTGGGAGTCAAAGGCGATAAGCTGATTATTATGACTTACGCTCAATTTAGTGACATTGAAGCCCAGAATCACCAGCCTAGAGTAGTGATCGTGGATGATCTCAATCGGGTCACTGCCATTAAGTCCGATATCCCGACTCGGCTTGGTTAGTTGGCTTGTCTCAGCTACCCCTGTGAATGAAATTGTGACAATCCAATTGGGCAAAATGGAGATGTGAAAACCTGCTCATTGTAATTAAATATCTGTGATATTATTTTTATTAATTGAAAATGGTTATCATTTGCATATTAATCGTATATAGCATTAAGACAGTACTGATAAAAATTTTCATTAACAACAATTATTAGCCATTAATCATGTATGATATTAGGACAGTACTGATAAAAATTTTCATTAGCAAGGATTATCAGCCGCAGTTGTTGGATCTAATCTAACCCCTCCAGTATTCATATTATGAGCGATCGTCAGCAAAAAATTATTCGACCATTAACAGGTCATTTCCTGGTCTGGGGAGACGATTGTACGCCGCATCGATACCTTAAATTGTCCACGACTCAGGGCGAGAAGTTGATTAAGGTTGCCAAAGGGCTAAGATCGCAAGTTCAAGATTGGCAGCCAGGAATGCCATTGGTATTGCTATGTCAGGAGCGAATAGACAGGTTGACAGGCGTGACAACGATTAAAGCTAAGCAGTTATTAATGCCACTTATTATTAATCCAGCGAGTCAGATTGTGAACAAGTCACCATCAGTTGCGAAGGGTGAATTTGTTCCAGCTATCACACCGACTAAAGTCCGCGTTTGCCAGGGTTCGAGTTGTCGGCGACAGGGAAGTGCTAAAATCTGTCAATCGATGCAAACGTATCTCGATCGACATCATTTAAATAATCAGGTTCAGATTGAGACAGTAAAATGTCTTCATCAATGTAAAGCAGCTCCACATGCGATCGTCAATAGTCCAGTCGAGGCAGTATTACCAGGAAAAACTCACTATCGCCAACTCCAATCTAATCAGATAACAGCAATTTTTAGTAAACATTTTCCAATTGTTTCACCTACAAAGCCGCATGGGATAAATTTAGTTGACAAGATTGCTGCTTATTTACAGCAACACCAAATTCCCACTTCAACCACTCTTTAAATATTTTCATTGTTAATATTATGCAAGATTTAGAACAAGATAAAGCGATCGAAGTGCTCCGGTCAATTATGGAATTCGAGTTGGCTGGAGTCGTGCGTTATACTCATTACGCACTGATGATCACTGGACCAAATCGGATTCCGATCGTCGATTTCTTCAAAGCCCAAGCGACAGAATCTTTACTTCACGCTCAGCAAGTCGGTGAGATTTTGACGGGATTAGAAGGTCATCCGTCATTACAAATTGCACCAATGGAGGAAACTTACAAGCATTCTGTGAAAGATATTTTAAAAGAAAGTTTAGTTCATGAAACAAATGCTCTGACAATGTATAAAAGACTCCTTGATATTGTCAAGGATGCTAGCGTTTATCTCGAAGAGTTCGCTCGGACGATGATCGGTAACGAAGAGCTACATACGATCGAAATCAAAAAAATGCTACGCGATTTTAGCTGATATTTTTTAAAAATCGTATAACTGCTCAAACAATAATCTTCCCTTTATCACCTCACTTAATTTGAGGCAAAAATTCTCATGACTTTAAATAGACAATTAAACTGGCTGTCAATTACTGCGGGTAGCCTATTTGCTACACTACTAATTATTTCTGGTGCTCAAGCAGCTGAGATGGTTTCAACTCAAGCAACCTCAACAGATCCAACACTGATTGCTAACCACCATCCTGGCGACAGTTCTAATCAACTCCTCGCTGCCAGAAAGAGAAAGCGCATCAAAAAGAAATACAAGCCCAGAGCAAAGGCAATTATCACAACTCCAGTCAATGTTACCCAAACAACCCCAATTCCAGCTGAGCCAACACCTCCACCAGCGCCAGTCACAGTTCCAGCGCCAGTCCCTGTACCCTCGGTAGAAGTAGCGCCTCCCACACCACCAGCACCAGTCGAAGCTCCCAAAGCTCCAGAACCAACTCCCCCAGCCGCAACTACTCCAGCACCCAATCAGTTTTCATTGAGTACTAAATTACAGGGACAAGTAATTTTTGGCGCAACTGGGACTCTTTCAGGCGACTATAATCGGAACACTGCTTTCGGACATAGATCTAGGCTCGAACTCAAGACTGAGATCGGTAGCGGTACCCTTACCACCCGGCTTCAAGCAGTTGGGCTAGGATTGACGAATCAAAATAATCCCGCTACCGCACCAGGCACTCCGACTACTCCAGAAGGTAACTTGTCTTGGACAGACGGTACAACTACCAGTAGCATCGGCATTGATGCTCTCAAATACGAGTTCCCGCTCACTCCTCAGACACAGCTCGTTGTTGCGGCAAATGCTGGTGCGGCAGATGACTTTACTGATACCATCAATCCTTACTTTGATGGAGATGGTGCTAGTGGCTCAATTTCCGCATTTGGTAATCGCCCATCGATTTACTACACCGTGCAGGGTCAAGGTGTCGGAATTCGGCATAAGCTGAGTGACACAAGTGAACTTAGCTTGGGCTATTTAGCGCGGAATGGTAATACTGCAACACCAGGAAATGGCTTATTTGGCGGTGCTTATGGTGCGCTTGCCCAACTCTCCTTCCAAACTGGAGAA
The DNA here is from genome assembly GCA_031387965.1 of Chamaesiphon sp. OTE_75_metabat_567. GTDB lineage: Bacteria > Cyanobacteriota > Cyanobacteriia > Cyanobacteriales > Chamaesiphonaceae > Chamaesiphon. The sequence goes on along the minus strand of JANNDQ010000698.1, from coordinate 2,533 downwards.
AATTCTAAAGTTGGTGTAACTTATACTCGTACTTTCAATTCAGATCCTGGTACGGGGAGTACAAATGCCAATTTAGGCGGGATTAGCAATAACTTTGGGCTTCAAGGTTCTTTCCAACTAAATCCTCAATTAGCGCTAGGTGGCTGGGCTGGCTATACCCAAAATCAGGGCGCTAACGGTGACAGACAGATCTGGAACTGGGCAGTAACAGCTGCTGCACCAGATTTCGGTGGTAAAGGTAATCTAGCTGGATTACTAGTTGGGCAAGAGCCACGAGTAGGTTCCTCAGGGGCTGATCCGGTGACAGGCGCAAACACTACAGATACTAAAGCTGGGCTACATATCGAGGGATTTTATCAGATTAAAGTCAATGATAGTCTGAGTATTACACCAGGCATCATCTATCTAACTGCACCCAATCAAGATGCTAATAGCGGTAGCGCAGTGATTGGTGCATTGCGGAGTACGTTTACTTTTTAATTAGGTCAGTAAAATTATCTGTTAGATTACGCCTGAAACGTAGATGGTGGGCAGTGCCCACCCTACTAATTGCTACTGTTTTACCAGTAGGGGTAATTCATGAAGCGGCTTGCGCTCTGGAGGTTCCCTTCAGATTGAGCAAGACAAGACATTACCCCTACTGGTAAAACAATAGATGCAAAGTCACCAAATTGTTATATATTAAGTAACCTAGCTTAAATCAATTAACAATTGATAGCGAGATTCAGACCTTGATTCTTGATGATTCACATCTATGTATAGATGGCAGCAGATTAGATTACTTTCGTTTCCACAATTACGTCGCTGGTGTTTACTGGCACTGATAATGGTGACGAGTTGCACCCAAAACAATAATTCCACCCCTAATGTTGGCGATGAGGGTAGAATCACTGTCGGCACGACTCAAAAACCCCGAACGCTCGATCCTGCCGATGCTTATGAACTAAGATCGATCGCGTTGATTCGGAATCTGAGCGACAGGCTATATACTTACGATCCTGGCAGTACCGAACTCAAGCCCCAGTTAGCGACAGCTTTACCAAAAGTTAGCCCGGATGGCTTAACTTATACAATTCCGATTCGGCAGGGCGTAGTTTTTCACGATGATACGCCTTTTAATGCCGCTGCGATGGCATTTTCTCTACAGCGGTTTATCCAAAATAAAGGTAAACCCTCATCACTATTATCAGATCGGGTAGCGTCAGTGACGGCAACTGGCACCTACGAATTGACAATTAAACTCAAAAAACCTTTTGCTGCTCTACCTGCTGTGCTGGCGTTTCCTGGCACCTGCGCGTTATCTCCCAAAGCATATAAGATTGGCAAAGGTTTATTTGAAGCCAATAAATTTGTCGGCACTGGGCCGTATCAACTCAAAGCCGAATCAGACTACGGCACAGATCGAGTTAAACTGACTGCATTTGATCGATATTGGGGTACAAAGCCACTCAATCGCGGCGTGAATGTGCAAATTTTCAACAATAATTCAGCGAACCTTTATAACTCATTCCGCACGGGAGCCGTTGATGTCGCCTTCCAATCACTTGAGCCAGATCAAGTCAAAAGTCTCGAAGAAGGAGCCAAAGCTGGAAACTGGCAATCGATCGCGATCGATGGTAGCGTGACTAGTTATCTGATCCTTAATGTTCTCCAGAAACCCCTCGATAATCCCCTCGTCCGCCAAGCATTGGCTGCTGTGATCGATCGACCAACCATCAACGAACGAGTCTTGTATGGTCAGGGCAACCCCTTATACAGTATTCTGCCAAGTACCTTTGACGTTGCGCAACCAGGTTTTAAAACCGCCTATGGAGACGGCAATATCGCTAAAGCCAAGCAACTGCTCACCCAAGCCGGATTTTCGCCCCAGAACCCCGCCAAAATCCAAATCTGGTACCCGTCTGGCTCTACGCCGCGTCGTCTGACTGCGGGCTTTCTGCGGGCATATGCGCGGCAAAAACTAGGCGGGATGCTCGAACTCGAACCAAATACGATCGAGTCAGCGTCGTTCTTTAAGTATGCCAGCAAAAATATTTATCCAGCTACCCTCCAGGATTGGTATCCCGACTTCCTCGATCCAGATAATTTCGTTCAACCCTTCCTCGAATGCCCCAAAGGTTCAGTATCCAAAGGATGTGAAGATGGCAGTAGTCAATCTCAAGGATCGTTTTACTATAGCGATCGCATGAACCAATTAATCGCCGCCCAGGGCAAGGAAACAGATCCCACCAAACGCAAACAAATCTACGCCGACATTCAAAATCTAATCCAACAAGATGTCCCGCTAATTCCGCTCTGGCAAACTAAAGATTTTGTGTTTGCTAAAAAAGGTATGAGCGGCATCAAAATCGATCCGCTTCAGAATCTTTTGTATTCAGGGATGAAGAAATAAGTATGTCTCGATCGAAAACCCTCCAATACTATCTGGCTGCGCGATTACTCTTAGCTCCATTGATGTTGTGGACGATCGTTACGCTGGTATTTTTCCTGCTCAAAGCTACGCCAGGAGATCCGGCGGATGCTTTTTTAGGGA
>JANNDQ010000683.1:0-2886 GCA_031387965.1 Chamaesiphon sp. OTE_75_metabat_567 | reverse complement strand
GCGGAGAATTTCAATAAAGGCGATCGTGGCGATCGCCAGATAAATGCCCCGTAGCCGCAGAGCAGGTACTCCGACCAGAATTCCCAAAATCCCGCACATGATGCCCGCGATCGCCATTTCTAGCAGCAGTAAGCCGATCGGAAATGCGCCCGTTGTCACGAATACTTTTGTCGATAAGATCGCCGCAATGTAACCACCAACGGCATAAAAACCTGGACTAGCCAGTGACAATTGACCCGCCATCAGCGGCAAATACAGGGAGATGCCTAGCATCGATCCGAACAGCATTGAGACGATTAAAAAGCCATAGGTAGACAGAAATTCATTCATACTTTTTGGATTAGTTTCTGTCCGAGAATACCTTGAGGACGGACTAAGAGGATGACAAATAAAATTGCGAAGGCAACAGCATCTTTATAGCCTGAATCGGGGACAAAGGATTCGACCATGCCAATTAGTAAGCCGCCGATTACGGCACCAGGAATACTGCCTAGTCCGCCCAAGACGATCACCGCCAAGCCTTTTAACCCAAAGCCAATCCCAAAATATGGCCCCGCAATCCCGAAACTAGAGCCGACTAACGTCCCAGCAATGCTGCCCAAAAAGCCACTGACAAAAAAGGACAGCATGATAAACCGTTCGGTATCGATGCCTAGCAAACTTGCAGTAGTAGGATCTTCGGCTACTGCCAGCATCGCTTTACCGTATTTAGTTCCAGTAATAAAATAGGTCAATCCAGCGAGGATTAGCCCCGATATTACAAAAATAATCACCTGAACAGTGCGAATTGCGATCGGATTTTCGGCACTGCCGAAGTTAATCGCCGATGGTAAATCACCGTAAGTATTCCCTGGAAATGTATAGTTTTCGGCTCCAACTAGATATTGAATCAAATTCACTAGTACCAGCGCCACACCCAAACTAGAAACCACCATCAGCAGAGGATCTGACTGTTTACGACGGAGCGGACGATATGCTAGACGTTCGATCGTCACCGCTACTCCACCTGCTAGAATTGCTGATAATATTGCCGCCAGCCAGAAGGGTAATTGAATACCCACCGAAAAGTTGGCAAGCATTCCATTGAAGCCAAATTTTCCACCCATTAAAGCATAGGTAAAATAAGCACCAAGGGTAAAAATTGCCCCATGTGCGAAATTAATAATCCCCAGGATCGAGAAAACCAAGGTGTAGCCTAACGCGAAAATGGCGTAGACACTCCCGATCGATAAACCGCCCAATAAATTCTGTAGAAATACCGTCATAGTGGTAATTCTATCAGCCAATATGACAATTCATACCTTAATTGAGCAACGCCACTTTATTCATTCCAAAAATTTGGTGGTGCAGATTGTCGGGTACCGCCAGGAACTAGCCGCTGTGGGCTACCCAATCCACTCGGAATCCGGTAGACACGAGGACGACGCTGGATCGTTGGACTACTCTCTTCCCCAGGGATTGCTGCGGGTGGATTTTTAGGTCGATCTTGACGAATTGAATTGTTTCCGTCAACATCACCAGGCTGATTAATTCTGACTGGTGATGAAGGATTAACTCCTTTAGCACTAATGAGATTAGCGCTGGTAAGCGAAACATTACCAAGATTGACACCTGTAAAGTCTGCTAGGGCTAAATTTGCGCCTGCCAAATCGGTCTTTGATAGGATCGCAGTTTTGAAGTTAGTATTAACCAAATTAGCGTAAGAAAAATCTGTCCGAGTCAGGTTAGTGCTAGCAAAATTGACATCAATTAGACTGGCTGCTTGTAATACGGCATCGGTCAAATTAGTATTAGTAAAATTGGCTCCAGTCAAGTTTGCACCACCTAGCTTAGCTCCCGTAAGATTTGTGCCTGTGAGATTTGCGCCGACTAGATTGGCAGCTTGGAGATCGGCATTTGCTAACTGTTTGCGACTGAGATCGGCACCACTGAGATCACAGCCAACGCATTTGTTTATTGCCATTAGAGCTTTTAGATCTGCTGGATTGTAAGCATTCGCAGCCGAGACAAGTCCTAATTGGATGAACAAAACACAGCAAACAGACAGACGATAGTTCATGTTGACGATCGATAGGAATAATGCGACTCTGGATTAACTGAAGCTATAAATTACCTGAAGTTCCAATTGTAAACTTATTGCCGAGGGTAATTGAGCTTTGGGGTAGGTATGTCTGTCGAGGTGCATTTGCAGCCCAGTCAGTGGATCTTGACCATTGGCAATTAGAAACTCTAGGCGATTGACTTGAGGCAGTGCCGCAATCTCATCTAGAATGTTGAAGATTGCTTGGACATAAGGATGGTTGCGATCTTGGTACCAACCTTCAACAGCTAAATTAGCTTGATCAAATCCGAGATGAAAAGTGAGCGAAGGTGTCTCAAATAAAGCTGTTCCTAAGGGTCTACCTTCCTCCTTGAGCAGGACATTGTGCAGTTGGGCGAGGTGACGCAGTTTATCTAGTCGATCGTACCGTGCTGACACATCTAGCGGCTCCTCGTTCCAAGTAATGCCGACTGTCACTAAGTATGTTTGCAGCAGCATGTGACCGAGTTTTTCGGCTTTGGTGGATAGATAGTCATTATTGTAGTCATTAGCTTCGATCAGCAATGGTACTCGATCGACCATTTCCAAACCGTACCCCTTGAGTCCAGCAATTTTGCGAGGGTTATTTGTAATCAGGCGAATTTTGCTAATCCCCAGATCGTTCAGTACCTGGGCACCCACACCATAATTCCGCAGATCGGCAGGAAATCCCAGCCGATTAGTGGCTTCGACAGTAACTAGCCCCAGATCTTGGAGAGAATAACCATTGAGCTTATTAATCAACCCAATCCCCCGCCCTTCCTGACGCAGATAGACAACGACACCTGCACCAGCATTTTCGATCA
>JANNDQ010000628.1:0-4041 GCA_031387965.1 Chamaesiphon sp. OTE_75_metabat_567 | reverse complement strand
CCACAGTGGAGCAATTTGAGCTATTTTCACAATCTTTATTATTTAATTTTATAGTGAATTCAGGTAAACAAAAAGCTTAGGCAGTTGCTGCCTAAGCTTGATGAGCTAATCGATATTAGCTAATTGCCCTCGGCAAATATCCGAGCGATTACTTATTTAGCTCATCTTTGGCATTTTGTACGCCATCTCGAACCTTTTGAGCAACTTCTCCAGCCTTATCGACAATTTTGTCCTTGGCATCTTCAATTTTGTCCTTGACATCTTCGATGCCGTCGCGGACATTTGCAGCGCCTTGCTTGGCTTTACCTGCGGCTTCATCTTCAGAGCTACCAGTGACGGCACCAGCAACTTCTTGAGCTTTACCTTCGAGGTTTTGACCAGCTGCTTTAGCGCGATTTTCAATACTCATGATCTTTTCCTCTGTTGGGGTAGTTTTCAAACTTGAACTGTTTGTACTATACGATCTTTGATACTGAATCTCTCTCTCCTGAAAGATGTACTTACAACTCTTGAAATCAACCAGGTAGATCTGTCGATCGACTATGGTAATATCTATCGATCGACAGAGTTAATGATGATTTTTAGCTCTCACCCTTGACTAGGCTGGGGACAATTCGCTGTGCTTCACCAATACTTTGCTCTTTCATCGCTGAGCAAGCGCTAGTGAAAATATCGGATTTATGAGTAGATTCTGTGAGAATTGCTTGAGTATTTGCTGGAATAGATTTTACATTTTCCATAGTATTTCCAAGTGTGTGAATTACACCACTTAATTAACTATATTTTAAACTAATTTTTCGGATTAGGCTTTCGATTAAATTGTGCTGCTCAGGTAAAATAATCGAGAGCAAAATTATCTTTTGCTCTCGATTAATCATACTTTGTAGACCTTCAGATCCTTGACTGCGGGGCCATCTACGACTACCCCACCGCAGTCAAATCGAGAACCGTGACAGGGACAGTCCCAGCTTTTTTCCGCACTATTCCAAGCCAGAATGCAGCCCAAGTGGGAACATACTGCCGAAACCGTATGAATCGCCCCCTGTTCGTCCCGATAAGCCGCCAACTTTTTGCCATCGACTGTTACCAGCTTGCCTTCGCCCACAGCTACCGTAGACAGCGCGGAGGTACCAACCCCCTTGAACCTGTCCCCAAGCCAGTGCATCCCGACACTAACGGTTTGCTCGATCGCTTTTGGAGTCGCGAAGGGGGTAATTCGGGTAGAATCGTACAGATCTGCCCAGGGGTTTTTGATCCCTAAAATTAGGTCAGATAACAGCATTCCCGACATGGTGCCATTGGTCATGCCCCACAAGCTGAACCCAGTTGCTACATAAATATGTGGACTCAGCGGCGTGAGTTTGCCGATGTAGGGTACTTTGTCAAACGACACCATGTCTTGGGTTGACCAGCGATAATCAAAAGCCTCAATCGCAAAGCGGGAGCGAGCAAAATCTTCAACTTTCTGATATTGTTCCTCTGTTTTGGCAACTTCACCGACTTTATGTCCACCACCACCGACGAGCAGGATCAGTCCATCTGGATCTGGTGTAGTCCGAATTGAGAAGTAGCCCTCGCCACTGCCAATAAACATCCCTTCTGGTGCGCGATCTGAATCAATTCTTGCCCCGACAATATACGAGCGCTTGGGATAGGTTTTCGCGAAGAACAGACCACTATCGAGAATCGGTAAATGGGTGGTAATTGCCACAGTTTGGGCAGTTAGGGCACCTCTATTTGTAATTACCTGACAGGAAGTTTTCCCTTCATCGACATTCAGCACCCGCGTAGATTCAAATACATAACTGCCGTCCCCTTCAATACACTTAGCCAGATGCTGGAGATACTTCCGAGGATGAAACTGCGCTTGGTGATCGAATTTCACCGCGCCAGCCACTGCAAATGGCAGCGATGTCTCAGTCACAAAACTAGCGGGTAGACCTAGCTTAACTGCCGCTGCGACTTCATCTTCGATCTGTTTTAGCCCAAACTCTGATTCGGTATATGTGTAGGCACTCTGACGGCTAAAATCGCAATCAATCTGCTCGTCATCAACAAATTTGGCGACTCGCTCTAGAGCGGCTTGATTAGAATCAGCATAAATTTGCGCTTTGTCTGTGCCTAAATTTTTAATTAAATCGGCATAAATCAATTGATGCAGGGATGTGACTTTAGCCGTGGTATGACCACTTGCGCCGGAGACGATTTGCTTGGACTCGATTACAGCAACAGTTTTACCAGCTTGTTTGAGCAGCATCGCAGTTGTCAATCCAGCAATTCCGCCACCGACGATCGCCACATCCACGGTAGCATTCTGACTGAGGGTCGAAAAGCCATTGTCTGGAGTCGAATCAATCCAGTAAGAAATCGGTTTACCAGTTAGAGAATTCATCGGTGTTTTAGTAATTAATTAGTTTCTATAGAAGATTGACCAATCTTGCGCTCAGCGAAGTAGTTGTTGAGAAAAGTACTGGCAAATGAGAGGATAACTGGCCCCAGAATGAATGCAAGTAAACCACTTACTGCAAAACCTGGAACAAACAGAGATGCTAACCAAAAGCACACACCATTAACCACAAGTGAAAATAGTCCCAGGCTCAAGAAATTGATCGGTAACGATAGAATCGAAAGCACCGGACGAATCGTCGAATTGACCCCGCCAACGGCAACCGCTGCCAGCATTGCAGCGGGGAAATTGGCAATGTACACGCCCGGTACAGCCAGATCGACGACGAGTAGTCCCAATGCTGTTGCTAACGTAGTTACCAAATAGCCAATAATATTGCTGTTCATATATTTATGCCTTAAACAAATGAGGTTACAGTTGAGAAATACTGGTGTTATTTGTACTGTGAATTATTGAGATCTTCGTTCTGTTTAGCGATCGCCCAAACAGCATGAATACTCCCAGGAATCCAGCCGAGCAAGGTCAATCCAATACTAATAAACAAGGTTGGGCCGATTCCAAATGCTAGGAAAACACCCACTGGTGGAATGAAGATACCCAGGACTAAATGTAGTAAGTTCATGATTTTTAGTCAGTTGATGGTTAATAAATTTCGCGCCCCAGAGGTCGGAGTTTAGCGACGGTTGCGGTTGAACCAAAGATCTTTTAATTGCTGCTTAATCGCCGCCTCTTTTTGGGCGGCTGATGTCCCAGCTTTGGCAACCTGTTGATTCGTTTCTGCCTGCTGTTGATCGAGTGGAATTGTGCCACTACTTTGGGCTTCGGCTTTTGCTTTTTGATACCAAGTTTTGGAGCTATCGAGTTGCTGGTTGAGTTGCTGCTTGACCTGGAGATATTTATCGCCATAGCGGAGTGCTAGCTTGCGATCTAGTTCGGCGATCTGCGCTTTGAGCCGCACGGATTGCGCTTGCAGCAGTGGAAAAATACTGAGAGTTAAAAGCATTTGTGTTGTGTTATGGGTAATGCAATGATTTAAGATTTTCCAGCACTGCTAGCGCCTTGTCCGCAGTGGATTAGTCGCGAGTGCTAGTAGGAGCGAAGTTTTCGCTGCGCGTGTTGCGATGACCGATTGCCGAACCAATCAGGGAAGCCGCCAATCCTAACAGCGAACCCAATACAAACGCCCAACTCACTTTCGATGTATTAGCAGCGATATCGCGGGTTTGTTGTGCTGAGATCGTGGGCGCATCGGGGAGATTTCTTCCCGTCACATTACCGGACGTATTGTTGGGCGTATTTTGTTGAACTTGATTGATCACACTACCCGCATTGGAAGCAGCTACTCCAAATGCACCGGAGACACCGCTAGACAGCAACCAAGCACTTAGTGCCAAAGTGGATGCCCATAAGATTGCGCCATTGAGTAGCGATGTATTTCGACTCATCCGTCCCGCCGCCCGTGCCGCAGTCCACCCCCCAGCAAACAATGACAGTAACAAGCTAATAATCGACCAGATCCCAATACTGGTGCCTACACCTGGAGCTTCGGTGCGGGGTGCGCCAGAGTCACCAATGCTATTAGCACCAATGGCTAAACCCAGCGCACTCAATACTAGTTGGGTGCTTAGTGCAAT
>JANNDQ010000602.1:0-2266 GCA_031387965.1 Chamaesiphon sp. OTE_75_metabat_567 | reverse complement strand
AACGACATCCAACTAAGCTAATAAATTTATCACCTCAATATATAACTACCTCACGAGATCCTCACAGTATAAAAGTAGGATCGATCGCAGTACCTAATAACTGCTGTTGATGACGATGCTAACACCGATCGGAGCTTTAATTCCTGATGCCATCTCATGCACCTATTTGGACACTATCTACCCAGCAAGTTTACGAAACTCTGTTCACCTCAGTTCAGGGACTTTCCGAGGCAGAAATAGCAGTCAGAATCAAGCAACATGGGTTCAATGAACTACCCGAACCACCAAAACGATCGCTATTACTCCGATTCACCGACCAATTGACCCATTTTATGGCACTCTTGCTCTGGGTAGCAGGTGGACTGGCTTTTGTTTCTGGTACCCCTGAAGTCGGCTGGGCGGTTTGGGCAGTAATTTGGATTAATGCTGGATTCAGTTTTTGGCAGGAGTTCCAGGCAGAACAAGCGTTAACAGCCCTCAACAAGATGTTACCTGCCAAAGCTCAAGTTTATCGAAATGGGACGTTACAGTCGATTCTGGTGCGGGAAATCGTCCCAGGCGATCCGATTCAATTGGAAGAGGGCGATCGAATCCCTGCTGATGCCAGACTGGTTTCCGCTCAGTCTTTGACGGTCGATATCTCCGTACTGACAGGCGAATCGCTCCCCGTTGCTCGTTGGCGTAGCCTACCGTAGGTAATCGGCTCAATCCGTCTCCAGCGCACAAATGCGACCTGCTGAAGCTGGCAATCTGGTCTTTGCAGGTGCTACCGTCGCGGCGGGGCGGGGATTGGCGGTGGTTTATGCAACTGGGACTCAGACGGAGTTTGGACAGGTTGCTCACCTGACCACCACTGTCAAGCGAGAACCCAGCACTCTCGAAGTTCAGATCGATGGGGTGGTACATATCATTACAACGATCGCCGTTGGCATGGGTGTTCTGGTTTTTCTGCTGACTTATCTATTGGTAGGGATGCAAGCCAAGGAAAGCTTTATTTTTGCGATCGGGATTATTGTCGCATTTGTGCCGGAAGGATTATTACCTACTGTCACTCTGGCTCTGGCAATGGGTGTCAAGCGGATGGCAAAGCAGAATGCGCTGGTGCGTCGTCTTTCTGCTGTGGAGACATTGAGTGCTACCACGGTGATTTGTACGGATAAGACAGGGACGCTCACCAAGAATCAGATGACGGTTTGCCGACTCTGGATTCCAGCAACTGAAATTACAGTTACGGGAGTCGGTTACGATCCCACAGGCGGGGAGGTACAGGTTGCCGATGAGCGGATGAAATCCCAGGTACAGCTACTATTAGCGGGCGCGGCTCTATGCTCCAATGCTCGTCTCAACCATCCAGCAGGGTCCAGCCAGTGGCAAGAAATTGGCGATCCGACTGAAGCCGCGCTGCTAGTAGCTGCTCTCAAACAGGGGTTGAAGCTGGAAGATTTACAGCGTCAACTCAATCGGACTCAGGAAATCCCCTTCGATTCGCTGCGGCGGATGATGAGTGTCGTACTCAACAGAACTGGGGAGGATTCCGGTTTGGGGTTTGAATTGGATGGGCAATCCGCCCAGCTCAAACCGCTGACGGCTCCTGCTCTAATTGTCACCAAAGGATCGCCCTTGGATGTACTCAACTGCTGTCAGCAAATTCTCAAAGATGGCAAGATCGTCGAGTTATCAGCAGCCGCACGAGCGGAAGTGACTGCTACTAACGATCGATTTGCCAGTAGCGGTTATCGAGTGCTGGGAATTGCCGCTAGAGAGCAAGTAGAGCAGCAGTCTCAGGATACTAAGGAATTAGAACAAAATCTGATTTTCCTGGGGTTAGTGGCGATGATAGACCCGCCCAGAGTCGAAGTTGCGGACGCGATCGCCAAGTGTCATCAAGCTGGCATCCAGGTCACGATGGTGACTGGAGATTATGGACTCACCGCCGAAGCGATCGCCCAGCAAATCGGCATGGTAGAGGGTAAAGCCAGGATCGTTACTGGTGAGGAGATGTCTCATCTTTCGGACGCTCAATTAGCACAGATTTTACACCAAAAATCTGGGTTAATTTTCGCCCGCTTCCAGCCCGAACAGAAATTAAAGCTAGTTCAGGCTTATATCAAGATGGGTCACATTGTTGCTGTCACTGGCGATGGTGTCAATGATGCGCCTGCTCTAAGAGCCGCCAATATCGGGATTGCGATGGGGCTAAATGGTACCGATGTAGCGCGAGAAGCGGCGGATTTCGTGCTGATTGATGATAACTTCGCGACGATCG
>JANNDQ010000066.1:0-2914 GCA_031387965.1 Chamaesiphon sp. OTE_75_metabat_567 | reverse complement strand
CGTCCGCACTTTTTGCGCTTTGAGGTAATATGCGTCGTAATAACCTGCCGAGAGCGCGTAAGTTCCGAGCATGATCCGGCGCTTGACTTCTGCCCCAAATCCGGCGGCTCTAGTTTGGGTATACATCGACATCAGATTATCAGCTTCTGCCCGAAATCCATATTTCACGCCGTCATAGCGGGCGAGATTGGCGGAGGCTTCCGAAGGGGCGATCACGTAGTAAGTGGGCAACCCATAGCGAAAACGGGGACAGGAAACTTCTTGAATTTCAGCACCGAGAGAGCGGAAATGCTCGATCGATTGGCGCACTGATTCGGCAACTTGGGGGTCTAAACCCTCCCCAAAAGTCTCAGTAATCACGCCGATTTTCAACCCCTTGGGTAAATCTGGGGTGAGAATTTGGGAGTATTTGGGAGTCTCGACTTTGAGACTAGTAGAATCCTTTGGATCGTAGCCGACGATCGCTTCGAGCAAGATCGCCGCATCCTCTACCGTCCGCGCAAATGGGCCGATCTGATCGAGGGAAGACGCATAAGCCACCAGCCCAAATCTCGACACTAATCCATAGGTCGGTTTTAGCCCTACCACGCCACAAAAAGCAGCGGGTTGACGAATCGAGCCACCTGTATCGGAACCAAGCGATACAACGCATTCTGACCCTGCTACAGCCGCAGCAGAACCACCTGAAGATCCACCTGGAACTCTGGCTAAATCCCAAGGATTGGCAGTAACTTGGTAAGCCGAATTTTCGGTAGAACTGCCCATCGCAAATTCATCGAGGTTGGTTTTGCCCAGCGATACTGCTCCAAGATCTTGGAGCTTTTGGGTGACGGTGGATTCGTAAGGCGGCACAAATCCTTCCAAAATTTTGGAACCGCAGGTGGTCGCAATTCCCTGGGTACACATATTATCTTTGAGCGCGATCGGAATACCAGCCAGCAGCGGAATCTCTTCGCCAGCGGCAATCCTAGCATCTACTAATCGGGCTTGAGCAAGTGCCTGAGTGGGCGTGGTACAGAGGAAACTCCGCAATTTGGGTTCGAGTTGCTCGACCCGCTCGATCGCGGCTGTGGCGATTTCTACAGCGGATTGTTGTTTTGTAATAAGTCGATCGTGCAACTCGCGAATAGATGCCATGTTTAGGGATTAGGGATTAGGTATTGGGCTTTAGGCTTTAGGGGACAGATTAAGCTTTGAGAATTATAGACTTAGAATGCACAAGTGCTATTAACAATAGCATTTACAGTCCAACATCTACAGCCCAAGAGTAGTTGGTGCGTTACCCTGCGGGATAACACACCCTACAGCCTAACTCGCGACTAGATTAAAGACCGAAATTTCTGGACGACAGTTAAACCTGGCAGGCAGTTTGCTGATACCGATGCCGCGATTGGTGTATTGAATCATCTTGCCAACTTGATACCTGCCGATCGGATATTTCTCAGCTAAACTGGGCATGTATCCATCAAAAAAGGGAATCCGAATCTGACCACCGTGGGAGTGTCCGGCTAGTTGTAGCCCGAATCTGCCTGTTGCAGCAGTTTCATCTGCAAAGTCCGGCTCATGTACAAGCAGAATTGCCGCTCCGGTAGCAGGTAATTGCGCCAGTACTCGATCGAGTTTTGCTTGTCCATAGAAGACATCACCAACCCCCGCAATGTGTAGAGTGGCTCCCTGCCGATTGAGAGTGTAAATAGTATTTTCGAGCAGTAGCACTCCGGCTCGATCTAAAACTTGTCGTAACGGAGCAGGATCGTCGCTGACATCATGATTGCCAAGTACCGAAATAGTTCGATCGCGTGGATGTAATTGAGCTAAGGTGTCTAGTAATTCTAGATGCTGCTTGGGGATGCGGGTGACGTGATCGCCCGTGATTACCACCAAATCTGGCTTTTGGTCATTGACAGCCGCCATGACTTTTTCGAGCTGAGTCCGACTGGTGCCGTCGCCAGCATGAAGATCGCTAATCTGGACAATCCGATAACCGTTAAATGCCCGATCTAGCTGAGGTAGAGCGATTTCATGTTGAGTGATTTCAAACCACTTAGGTTCGATTTTGCGAGCATAGACACTGGTACTAAATATCAATATGCAGCCGATTAAGAAGAGCTTAATCGATCGAATTAAAAATAATTTAAGGGATTTAAAGGATAGCACGATTAATTTGGGGGTTAAGCTTGAGCTAAACGCTAACATCTAATTCACCTAATTGGGAGTAGTACTCTAAACTTCGATCCAGATCCAACCTGACTGATCACCGAAATCGAACCACCACAGCGAATGAGAATGTTTTGAACGATCGTCAGTCCCAGCCCAGCAGCATGACTATCTCGATCGGCTAAAGTCCGAATTCGATAAAATCGATCGAAAATTTTGGGAATTTCTGCGGCTGGAATTCCAACTCCGGTATCGCGGAATTCCAATTGAATATAGTCCCCTTGGACGGAAGCTTGAACAAAAACGTGACCGCCATCTGGGGTGTATTTAATGCCATTATGCAGCAAATTAATCGTGATTTGTCGCAGCCAGATTTCGACGCAGTTAATTGTTGGTAAATGATTTGGTACTGTATAGCCCAATCTAATCCCTTTTTCTTCAGCCAATGGTTGATAAGTGCTGACTATTCCAGGAATGATTTGGGATAGTTGAATTTCGACTATCTCTGCTGGATCGGCTGGTCGATCGAGTGCGAGGAGTCTAGTCACACCGCTGATTAATGAGCTTTGACGATCGCATTCACCGCGAATTAGTCCCAGATATCTTTGCCGTTGTGGTGACTTTAGCGCTGGAGATTCCAGCAGTTTCAATGCTGTTTTAATATTTGTCAGTGGGGTACACAATTCCTGCATCAGATGAGCAATCTGTTCATCTTTTAAGTCATTGATGCTAAGTTCTGGAATTGGCGTGTTTTCCA
>JANNDQ010000565.1:0-10072 GCA_031387965.1 Chamaesiphon sp. OTE_75_metabat_567 | reverse complement strand
CCACATATTGACTGACAAATAGCATCGTAGCAGACAATGTAAATGTCGCAACTAAGATTGCATAATTTGTGTTTTGCTGCATTGCGCTGAGCCTGCGCAGATACCGATCCGTCTCACTCGAACGCACCCGCACCCGGATATCACCGCGTTCTAATTTATCGATCGTGTCTTCGAGCCTGCGGGGCAATCCGAGGGCGGAGGTGCCAACTTGGGCGGCTTGCCTGCCGATTTCGGCGAGGAAGGTATTAGCGTCAGGGGTGGTACTACCGTTACTGTTCATAATTTGGAATGCAAAGGGCTGGGCGGCTGCCATAAAGTTAAAATCGGGGTCAAGTCCTTTTCCGACACCTTCGATGGTGGAAAATGCTCGCATTACGAATGTAAAGGTGGCGGGAAACCGGAAGGGTTGTCCGTAGGCAATATCGTAGAGATCGTCGGTAATCTGGGAGACAGATTGAGCTTCTAAAGGTTTATCAAGGAAATTATCGAGCAGATATTGAATCGAGCGGCGAATCGGATCGGTATCAGCATCGGCAGAGACTGCTCCTAGCTCAACTAATCCTCTCACAACTCGATCGGCATTCCGACCAGCGATGGCGAGGAGAGTGTCCATCAGCTTCTCTTTCGTCCCCGGCGCAATTCGCCCCATCATCCCAAAATCATAGAAGATTAAGGCTCCGGTAGTTGGATCGATCGCGACATTCCCCGGATGAGGATCGGCATGAAAAAAGCCATCGGTGAGGAGCAGCTGGAGATAAGCTGTAGCACTCTGACGGGCGATCTCTTGTCGATCGAGTCCAGCCGCCTCTAAGCCTTCGTAGTGACTAATTTTAATCCCTGGCAGATACTGGAGTGTCAGTGTCCGCGTGGAGGAATAGCGCCAGTAAACACGTGGCACCATGACCCAATCTTGCGATCGAAAGTTCCGCCGGAAGGTATCCGCATTCTGTCCCTCGCTGATATAGTCCGTCTCTTCCCAGAGAATCTTGCAGCACTCGTCATAGATCCCCAACCAGTCCCGTCCACCCTTGCCCCATTTAGGATGGTTTTGGAAATATTTAGCAATCCCCCGTAGGATCTCTAGATCGATCGTAAATAACTTATGTAATCCAGGACGTTGAACCTTGACAACGACTTCTTCCCCTGTAAATAATTGAGCCAAGTGTACTTGCCCCAAACTCGCCGCAGCCAGTGGAGTCTGCTCAAAACTCGCAAATAGTTCAGGAATAGTTTTCCCCAAATCTCGCTCGACAATCTCTTCCACCTGGGCGTAACTAAAAGCTGGTACCCGATCCTGCAACTTCGAGAGTTCTTCGACATATTCCACTGGGAATAGATCCGCCCGAGTCGAGAACAGCTGCCCTAACTTGATAAAAGTCGGCCCTAA
This sequence comes from Chamaesiphon sp. OTE_75_metabat_567, assembly GCA_031387965.1. Classification (GTDB taxonomy): domain Bacteria; phylum Cyanobacteriota; class Cyanobacteriia; order Cyanobacteriales; family Chamaesiphonaceae; genus Chamaesiphon. Next base: position 8,685 of record JANNDQ010000565.1, on the reverse strand, counting down.
TTCCAAAAACGTATCCCTAATCCAAATCGCTTGCCGCCGCCGCCTAGCTGCCTGTTTTGCCTCAGTGTAGCCACTCAGATAAGTCCACTTCTTGCCATCAATCCAGGAACCATTTAAGAAGGTGAGAAAAAACGACCAAATATCAATTTTCCGCCGTCGCTTAGAATAGTTAGTCCGGTTCCACCGATAGGCGCGGTTGCTGTTGCTAAACTGAGGCGCTGCCTCGACTTGTTGGGGTGTGGAAATAACGGACAACTCTGGCACAGTAGCCTCAGGTAGTGAAGACAGTCGTTGGGGTAAACTCTCGACGGTGACAGACATGGCACCTAAGGTTAGGCTGCCAGCCTGAACAGCAGGAGCATCGCCATTCGGCGGGGTGTAAGCTTCGGAAGTAGCAGTCACTGAATTTATCTTAGTTTAATGATGTGTTGATTAGTTGCTGCTCCTAGCTACTAGCTGCACGCTATTAACTTTGGTGCCGATATCTTTGGACTTCGGCTCTGAGTCTGGCAATTTCGGCTCTGAGATCGTCAATTGTTTCCTGGACATCAACGGATTGACCATCCGTTGATACTGTCGTAGTATTCCCACCAGCACTGCTCGTTTCTCGTGCTGCTCGATCGATTACTTCTTGGGTAAACTGCCGCAGCTTCTCACCTTGTTCGGCGTTAATTTTCCCCAGTTCGCTCAGGGTATAAGTCAAAGTCTCACCTAGCTTGTCATTGAGGCTCTGTGCTAGGGCACGACCAACAAAAAAACTATTCAGTACTGGTTTCGTCATAGATGGCTACGCTTAATTGCACTTCTTGTAAAGAATTATAACGCGGGAAATCAGGTTTTAGGCTACCTTCGACCTGAATTACGTGCCCCAAACATAATTGCGGCGGCAAATAATAGATCAGCCCCAACGATTCCGATCGCCGCAGTGATCAACCCATCACTAATCTTGCCAGTAAATGAATAGCTAATTATCAAGGCAGTGATCAGTCCAGTGATAAATATTACCGACAAAAATATGCCGATCGTTCCAAAAGCAACTAATAATTTGTCAGTTAGATTCATTAGATAGTTTAAGTTCAGATCATTAATAAAGCTCACCATTAAGATTAGAATAAAAAATCTCGAATAAGAGTCGGAGTCTTCTATTTTTGATAAGCCGACATTCGTTCTTTAATCAATCGAATGTAAAGATGGCGGAAAGTAGACTTAATCACGCGCGGTAGGGCAAAATCGATCGGCATCAGCGCTTCTGGTAGCTTCCAATCACTACAGCTGAGATCTGCTGGTCGCATCAGGGGGAACTCGATCTGATTTAATTCAGGAGCCAGTCCCAATCGTTTGGCAGCGGCGGCTGTGGGGACTAAATGAGCCTCAACATTTAGCACTTCTAGCATGGCAACATCCAGGGCAAACACGTTTGCTGATGCGCCCAAAACGCCCAGTAATCTGGGTTCACCACCACTGGGACCATTGCCTTCATGCCCGATGATACCATCGATGATGGTTAAGTTTGGATCGATCACCCGCGCTGTTTCGACCAACATCTCACCAAATCTGTCAGCACTTTTACCTGCTTCCATGTGCCACCAGGCTTTCATTTTGCCAGGTACACAACCGAACAGATTTTTCACGCCCAGAGTCATCGTCAGTTGCATATGTGACTTAACTTTAGGCAGATTAATAACCACATCAGCCTCGATCGCTTCTTTACTCAGCAAGAGATGATTAAACTCAGTGCTGGCTGTTTCGTAGCGTTTGCCATGAAACTCAACTACAGGTAACTCTAATTCCGCCATCATCGGTAAATAGCCATTAGATTTAGCTACACCCATCGCACTCCCAAACGCTGGACTGTCGCCAAAAAATGGTTTCCCACCAGCTTCAATTACCAATTGGGCAACGCATCTGACTAATTCTGGTCGAGTTACACATTCTTTAGTCGGACGCGCACCAGTTAAAAGATTTGGCTTGAGCAGAACTCGATCACCCATTTTCACAAAAGCACCAATTCCTCCCAATGGTGCAAGTACTTCTTCTACTGACTTACGCAGCTGTGCGGCTTCATAAGATGTAGCCCGAATTAGACTGACAGTTGGGGACATAGAGTTAGATTTTAAATTATGGGTATGAATTAGTTTTATTTTACTATTTTGAGTTCGCTCAATCACGGCGGGGAAAATACCCGATCGCGATCGCGTTAGAATACAGCTACTGCAAATATTCCCGAAACTATGACGACAATCGCTACTCCAACAGCAAACGCCACCTGGATGTGGCGCGGACATCAGATTAATTATCAGGCTGCTGGAGACACGGGCACAGCAGTATTATTAATTCATGGATTTGGTGCTTCGGTTGGACACTGGCGCAAGAATATTCCGGTACTTGCTGAAAATTCTCGGTGCTATGCGATCGATTTAATTGGCTTTGGTGCTTCTGCAAAGCCCAAACCGAGCGATGAAATTACCTATACATTTGAAACTTGGGCAGAATTAGTTATTGATTTCTGTCGGGAAATAATTGGCACTCCAACAGCTTTGGTGGGTAATTCGATTGGCTGTATTGTCGCCCTTCAAGCTGCGGTAACTGAACCAAAATTATTCACAGGCGTAGCAATGCTAAATTGCTCGCTGCGGTTATTGCACGATCGCAAGCGAGTTGATATGCCATTTTATCGTCGTTGGGGTACACCAATTCTCCAATCTATCCTCAACATTCCCGATATTGGCAATTTCTTTTTCAAGCAATTAGCCCAACCGAAAGTAGTTCGCAAAATCCTCTTACAAGCCTACCATCGCCCTGAAGCAGTTAGCGATGAGCTAATCGATATTCTGATGGCTCCAGCCGCAGACGCGGGTGCAGCGGACGTATTCCTGAAGTTCACAGCCTATTCCTGGGGGCCATTGCCAGAAGATCTACTACCCCAATTATCATGCCCCGCGATCGCAATTTGGGGTGCTGCTGATCCGTGGGAACCGATTGTATTAGGGCGAGAATTGATGAATGTTTCTACAGTTAATGAATTTGTCGAACTGCCCAACGTCGGGCACTGTCCCCAAGATGAAGCACCTGAATTAGTCAATCCCATTCTGAGTAATTGGATTAGTAATTTGAGCTAAAATCAATCTCATCAGATCGAGTTATTTCTGTACTAAGTTAAGCAAAATAAACATGGTATTAGCAGAATCTAAAACAATTAGCTTTGATGATTTTATTACCTGGCTACCAGAGCAATCTGCATTTCGCTACGAACTAAGAGATGGAGAAATTCTAGAAATGCCCAAACCAAGCGGTAAACATTCGGAGATAGCTGGTTTTATTATTTCTGAGTTGAACTTTATCATTCGTCAATCCCCACTACCTTATCTGATTCCGCGAGAATCGATTGTCAAATCGATCGATGGTAAATCTGGATATGAGCCAGATGCGATCGTCCTGGATAAAGAACTGCTAGCTCAAGAGCAACGGTGGGAGACTGAATCGATTATTACTCAAGGTAGTTCGGTAAGATTAGCGATTGAAGTAGTATCGACTAATTGGCAAGATGATTATGCCATCAAACAGATTGCTTACCAAACATTAGGTATCCAGGAATATTGGATCGTCGATTATTTAGGGTTGGGCGGACGAAATTTTATCGGGCATCCCAAACAGCCAACTATTTCAGTTTATTATTTAGTCGATGGTGAGTACGATCTACATCAATTTAGAAGTAATGAGTTAATTGTATCTCCAACATTTCCTGAACTTAAATTGTCGATCGAGTCTTGTGGAATCGATAGGATTCTTGTACTATAGAGATGACGTTGAGCAGCGATCGATTGTGACACCTGAAATCATTACCCGCACCGAGCAACTCCGTACCAAACTCCAGTCGGCTGGCTATGCTTATTATGTCCTGGACAATCCGGTGATGGAGGATGCCGTGTATGACAGGTTATATCGAGAACTGCAAGATTTAGAGCAGAAATATCCTGATTTAATTACCCCCGATAGCCCTACACAACGAGTCGGCGAACGTCCGGCGGCGGGTTTTGTTTCAGTTAAACATAATATCTCGCTTTATAGCCTGGAAAATTCCTTTGATATGGCTGAATTTGCCAAATGGGAAGCAGGCTGGCAGCGAAATTTAGGAAGTAAAGAAAGTGCGGAGTATGTCTGCGAATTGAAGATTGATGGTTCGGCGATCGCGCTTACATACGAGAATGGACTATTGGTACGCGGTGCGACTCGTGGTGATGGTGATGCTGGGGAAGATATCACCCAGAATGTCAAGACGATTCGATCGATCCCACTTAAACTAAACATCGAAAATCCACCGCCAATTGTCGAAATTCGGGGCGAAGCTTTTTTGCCAATAGCTGTATTTACACAACTGAATCAGGAACGCGAAAAAACAGGCGAACAACTACTCGCAAACCCTCGAAATGCCGCCGCCGGAGCATTGCGTCAATTAGACCCCAAAATGGTCGCCCAACGCAAATTAGATTTCTTTGCTTATACCCTCCACATTCCTAGCCAAACCAATTTTACCAAGCACTCCGAATCCCTTGAATTGCTAGAAACAATGGGATTTAAAGTTAATCCTCACCGGACATTGTGCCCCGATTTAGCAGGTGTGGGCGACTATTACGATCGCTGGAATACTGATAGGTTGAACCTAGCCTACATGACCGATGGAGTCGTCGTCAAAATCAACGATCTCGCCCTCCAGCAAGAATTAGGCTTCACCAATAAATTCCCTCGCTGGGCAGTCGCGCTCAAATATCCCGCCGAAGAAGCGCCGACGCGAGTCCTCGACATCGTGGTAAACGTTGGCAGAACGGGGGCAATTACGCCCTTGGCGCACCTCGAGCCAGTTCAACTAGGAGGAACCACAGTTCAACGCGCAACGCTCCATAATGGCGATCGTATCGCCCAGTTAGATCTCCGCATCGGCGACACCGTAATTGTCCGCAAAGCTGGCGAAATTATTCCCGAAATCGTCCGCGTGTTGACGGATTTGCGCCCGCCTGGAGCGTTAGTTTTTAAAATGCCGACAAATTGCCCTGTGTGTAACTCAATCGTCGTCAAGCCAGAGAGCGAGGCGGTGATGCGCTGCGTCAATCCTAGTTGCGCTGCAATTCTCAAGGGTTCACTGGTACATTGGGTAAGTCGCGATGCGATGGATATTAATGGTGTCGGCGAGAAATTAGTCGAGCAGTTAATCGATAGTAAATTAGTGACTTCTATTGCCGATTTATACGATTTAACAGTTGAGAAATTAATGACGCTAGAGCGGGTGGGCGAGAAGTCGGCGACAAAAACTGTCGAGGGAATTGCTAATTCTAAATCCCAACCTTGGGCACGAGTATTATACGGTTTGGGAATTCGTCAGATTGGGAGCAATGGTTCAAATATTTTGACAGATAAGTTCACCTCCGTTGAGCAATTATCCCAAGCAACTTTGGCTGATATGGAAGGGATCTATGGAGTTGGATTTGAGACGGCGCAATCGGTAAGTATGTGGTTTAAACAACCCGATAGTCTAGTGCTGATCGATCGATTAAAAGCAGCAGGACTGCAATTTGATAAATCTTCAGAGCCTATTATTGAAGCTGGTAGTCAAATATTTGCAGATAAAACTTTCGTGATTACGGGTACTTTGCCGACGATGAAGCGGGATGAGGCGAAAGATTTGATTCAGAAAAATGGTGGTAAGGTTTCGGATTCGATTAGTGCGAAGACTGATTATCTAGTTGCGGGTGAGAAGGCAGGATCGAAGTTGGCGAAGGCGGAAAAGTTGGGGGTTAAGGTGATTTCTGAGGAGGAGTTGTTGACGTTAACAACACATTAATCCAAAAATCTGTAGTAATGTATAAAATTGTAGGGTGGGCACTGCCCACAGACCATATATAGCCATAGCAAAAATAATTTAGATCGTTACAAATTGATTGTAAAGCTTGCCAAAGGTAGTCGATAGTAACAAATTAAAATATTTCTATTACTAAGTCAAAAATGGTCTGTGGGCAGTGCCCACCCTACAAATAGTATTAAGTTGCAGCCTATAAAATTGTAGGGTTGGGTTGCTCGAAGCGCAACCCAACCCTACCTATTGACAACTGACTGACAACATTATTCCTGTTACATCTTACCCATTTGAGCAGCAACTTCATCAGCGAAATTGGACTCTACTTTCTCGATCCCTTCACCGAGAATGAACCGCGTAAAGCGGCGAACGGTGACATCTTCTCCCAACTGCTTGATAGTTTGACCGATTAATTCAGCGACTGAGATATTTTGATCCTTGATATAAGGTTGATCTACCAAGGTCATTTCTTTGAGGCGTTTGTCGATGCGTCCTTGGACGATCTTTTCTTTGATATTGTCGGGCTTGTTTGCGAGATCGTCACGCCCCATTTCGATTTCTTTTTCCTTGCTAGCGATCGCTTCAGGAATGTCTGAGACGTTGATATACTCAACATTGGGACATGCGGCGACTTGCATTGCCAAGTTCCGAGCGAGGAGTTTGAAATCCTCGTTATCCGCCACATTTGCCGAAGTACATCCGAGTTCTACTAACACGCCAACTCTGCCGCCCGTGTGAATGTAGCAATCTACAGCACCTTCAGTCCCCGCAGCAACCGTATAGTTAGCTAAACGACGAACATTGAGGTTTTCGCCAATTTTGGCGATCGATTGGACAATTGCTTCGGATACTTTAATGCTATTGTCAGCCGCATAAGGCTGCTCCAACAGTGCCTCGACGGTACCCGCCGTAATTGCTTGGCTTGCCAAACTTTGGACTAGATCTTTGAAAGCATCATTACGGGCTACAAAGTCAGTTTGGCAGTTGACTTCTACCAGTACACCAGTTTTGCCATCAGCTTGAATGAAGTTATCTACCAAGCCTTCAGCAGTCACTCGGTCGCTTTTTTTACCAGCAGCTACCATCCCTTTCTGACGCAGCCATTCTGATGCTTTGGTCAAATCGCCTTCAGTTTCACCTAAAGCTTTCTTACAGTCCATCATCCCTGCCCCAGTGTTGCGGCGCAGTTCTTGAACCATCTTTGCAGTTATTTCAGCCATGTTCTTTTATCTGTGTTCGAGATGGTTGTGGGTGGGTGGATCGAAATAGGGGTAAATGATAAAGACTACCCTTTACCCCTACATCACAATTAACTAGATAATCAGTATATGAGAGCTAATTTTAAAACACCCAATACCTAATTTTAGCCTTCGCCGCCTTCTTCACTAGCTGCTTCGACAAATTCTTCGTCCTCGAAGTCCTCGCCATCAAAGTCATCAAAGACTTCACCTTCGCTATCGAGCTGACCATGACGACCTTCGTAGATCGCATCAGCTAGCTTCCCGACGATCAGTTTGACGGAACGAATTGCGTCATCATTAGCCGGAATTGCAACATCAACTAGATCGGGATCACAGTTGGTATCTAGGAGTGAAACGATCGGAATGTTCAGCTTTTGGCATTCCAACATCGCGTTGTATTCCCGACGTTGATCGATCACGATCACGATATCAGGTACTTTGCGCATGTTCTTGATTCCGCCCAGGTATTTCTGGAGCTTCGCCATTTCCCGCCGCAGAACGGATGCTTCTTTCTTGGGTAAAAGATCGAGTGCGCCGCTATTTTCCCGACGTTCGAGATCCTTTAAGCGTTCAACCCGACTTTTGATCGTCGTCCAGTTGGTGAGCATTCCCCCCAACCAGCGCTGATTGATGTAGGCTGCACCACAGCGACTCGCTTCTTGAGCGATAATCCCTGCTGCTTGACGCTTAGTACCGACAAACAGAAACCGCTTACCTTGTTCTGCGGCAGTCCGCATATATACGTAAGCTTCTTCCATCAACTGGGCAGTTTGCACCAAGTCAATGATGTGTACGCCGTTGCGCGCAGTGAAGATGAAGGGAGCCATTTTGGGGTTCCACCGTCTGGTTTGGTGTCCAAAGTGAACACCAGACTCCATCATTTGCGCCAATGTTACTACTGGCATAAAATTTTTTACTCCTAATCGGGTTTATCCTCCATCCAGGCTGTATTTCGATGAGAAACACCCGAATTCCTGAATGTGCGAATTTTTAGACAACCTTTTAATTATACCTCAAGGTTGTACTAATTGAGGGAATTGCTTACACAAAGCCGTAAACAATGGTGATGGCTTACTCTCTTGTAATCGATCGCCTTGCTGCCAATTAAATCGATTCCACAAGAACGGGGCTTCTTTTTCTGCTGCCAACCACAGTAATTTTTTAGCTCTGGTAATTGCTACATAAAAGAGGCGGAGATCTTCGCCCTGTTTGAGGTAATTAGCTAGTTCCCACGCATCTTTAGGTGTTGGCAAAGATTGGTCATGTAAATGAGCACGAATTTTTGCTCTAGCTACTTCTGCTAAGGTAAATTCACCCAAGAATTTAGTACCCTGAGGAGTCCATAATTGGCTAGGTAGACGATCACTTAAAAATGGAATAAACACATAATCCCAGTCTAATCCCTTTGATTTGTGCATAGTAATAATCGTCACCTGCCCTGAGGCAGTATATCGAGATTCCGAACCGTCATCAATATTTTCAAAGCCTTCAACTGTAGCAATTTCTTGTAAAACTTCGATCGTGGTATAAATCGAACTACGCCCATACGTTTGGATGGCGATGCGCTCAGCTAATTTATCTGCTGTTGCCAGTTCT